>CAXYVG010000001.1:0-88128 GCA_964292325.1 uncultured bacterium
GGATCAGTCATCCACTCATACTTGTCTGGTGTAGCACTATAGTGATATAGTATACTAAAGAACTTACTTCTCAATAAGAATTTTATAGATGTTTTAAGTAATAGTAAGTGAATATTTTATATATGGAGGTGATTTCATGGGGAAAATTTCCGAAAAAAGCAGTTATAAAAATTTGAAAACAGCAACCAAAAGTTCACAGTTCTTCGCTACCAAACAAGCATTAAAAAAAGCAAAAGAAAATCGCTTGGGCGCTAAGTAGATCACACTACGAGTTATAGTGAATATTTTTTTAAGAACGACTAAGGTTTCGACCAAGTCCTCAGACGAAGGTCAAATCCTTAGTCATTCTTACTTGGAATCGAGAAAGCTTATACTTTCTGATCCCGCAAAAAAAACCATGTCTTGGAAGTTAATTCCTCAGACATGGTTTTGTATATTGTTACCTCATTTTTACGAACAACAGGATGTAGAAATCATGATGGATCGTCTTGTAGACAAGTAGAAACTTGATTGCAGATTGTACAAGAAGTATGATTGTGGGAATGCAAGCATAGTTGATTCACTAAATGATATATTTTCTTATTTTTATTTTTTTGCTTCCATGATGTTTTATAATATTCATTAATTGCTTGATCTAATATACGACTAATTTCTAAAACATCAGAATGTGATATTCCTTTTTCAAGTGCTACTACATGCATTCTTTGCCTTAAACATTCAATTTTACAATACAAATTTCCCAAAATATACTCCTCCTATCTATGTTATACATAGTTGTTCCAGTCTTAAAAAAGCATCGTTCTTTTCATTTTCAATTGGGCTAGGAGGTTATTTATAAAAAAATAAGTAGATTTATTATTTATTATAAACATAAATAATTGAAAATTCTGTCGAAACATATCACTAAAACTAATTTTAACTACAAAATATATTTACATTATTTATTTTCCAATAGTCGTCCTCTCTTTACAATATTTACGCCAAATCGACTTTTTAAAGAATCCATCACAGTTGCTATTTTCTCCCGTTTCTCTGTTTCTTCATCAAAAAGATTTAATTGTACCCCGCATTGAGAAAAATTAGATACTGTGATTCCTAGTAAACGGATGGCTTCTTTCGTCTCTATCTTATCCATCATATGAATAGAATGTTCATATAGTATTTCATCTAGCATGATAGGTTCTGTCAATGTCATAGCACGGGTAATGGTACGAAAAGATGAAAAGCGTACTTTTAACGTAATCGTTCTGCCAGCCGCTCCAGCCTTTCTAAGCCTCCAACCTACCCGTTCAGCCAAGGCCAATAGTTGTGCCATTAATTCCTCTCTGCCACTAATATCCTCTTGAAAAGTAACTTCGTTACCAATTGACTTTGCTTCTTTATCTATGATTACAGGGCGCTCATCCCTACCCCATGCTAGATCATATAGATCAATCGCATGTTTACCAAAATGTCGCTTTAGTATATACGGATCGGCTTGTCGTAATTCTTCTATCGTTTCAATATGCATGGACTTTAATGTTTTCGCAGTAGCCTCACCGATTCCCCATATTTTTTTGACTGATAAGGAAGCCAACCGTTCTATTTCCTCTCCAGGATGTATTACGACTAAACCATCTGGTTTTTCCAATGCGGAGGCGAGTTTTGCTAAAAATTTATTCGGAGCAACGCCAACAGAAACAATTAGGTGTAATTCATTCTTTATTTGCATTTTTAGTTGCCGAGCAATATCAGCAACATCACAATAGAGGCGTTCCATCCCCGTAATATCGAGGAACGCTTCATCTAAGGCCAATGTTTCAATTGTAGGTGAAAATCTTTCAAATATTTGTAGTATTTGACTAGAGACATCAACATATTTAGATATATTCGGTTCTATATAGATCCCGTGAGAACAACGCCGTTTGGCTTCTACAATAGACATGGCAGAACGTATGCCATACTTTCTTGCTTCATAAGAAGCAGCGCATACAACACCACGATTACGATTCCCACCGACGATGACTGGTTTTCCTATCAATTCAGGATTATCACGTTGTTCTACAGATGCATAAAAAGCATCCATATCCGCATGTAATATCCAGCGTTGATGCGATCTATCATCCATTCGTTTTCCTACTCCTTCAGTGCAATTAGCATGTATGATCTTGGTCATTTTATGTAACGATCATTACATTACGGAATATAAATCCAACTTGCTATTGTACATGCTCCCCAATTATGTAGCGTAACTTTCAAATCTTGCATAGCAGTAAGAAGTTGCGTACACCTCAAACGTATTTTAAAACGTAAAAAACTATGTGACGTTTCAAAAATAGGAATGCGCTGCAAGGTAAATAAGCTGCAGTTTTTTGTATCACGTCCTAAGTTTATCGTAAAGGCAGCTCGATAGCCCGCTTCTTTTGCCAATTCTATCGTTCTCTGATTATAATCGCCACCTGGATAGGCTAGGTATTCTACCTTTTCCTTAAGGCGCCACTCCATCCCTTCTCGCGATTTTATTAATTGAGAGCGAATTTCATCATCCGAAGCATTTGATAATAGTATATGACTTAACGTATGAGACTGGAAGCTAAAACCATGATCTTTCATTTCCCTTACTTGTTGCCAACTCAAATATCTATCATTATTCCCAACAAAATCCGTAATGAGAAACACTGTCGCAGTAAAGTTATATTTTTGCAATATAGGGTAGGCGACACGATAATTATCGACATAACCATCATCAAATGTAATTAGAACCGGGTTAGGCGGAAGTTCAGTCCCATATTGAAAATAATCAACTAACTGTTTTGGCGATATGGTCGTATAGCCCGCATGATATAAATAGGCCATTTGTGCATCAAATTCTTGTGAACTCAACGTTAATGCAGTATGACTCTCATTATTTATTTGGTGATAATTTAAAACGGGTATACCAGATAATGAAGAAGAAAAGATATAACTGATCATTGCTAATAAAATAATAACACTACTTACTATGGCTATTGTAAACTTCTTTTTTACTACTATCAAAATATAATCTCCCTCTTATGTTTAGTGCATTTTTTCATCATACTGTTTTACGGTATATAGTAAAACAATATACCAGGAAGTATACTACACTTACATTGCTGATGATAAGAAATCGCAGAAAAAGGTTCGCATGTTCTGCGAACCTTTAAATGTATTGTACTTCACTGGTCGGAGCGACAGGATTCGAACCTGCGACCCTTAGACCCCCAGTCTAATGCGCTACCAAACTGCGCTACGCCCCGACTAACAGTATCTATTGTAGCTTTTTTTAGATATCATGTCAAGAACTTGTCCGATTTCTAAGAGATGACATGTGCGCCCTTACTATCAATATCCAGTACCAGATAACGCGCTTTGATATGATGTAGCCCAAAGGCCTGCACCATCCCTGCGCCTATCTCATTGCAATGTTCTTGTGAAAAAGCGATTAAACAAGGGCCTGCGCCACTAAGAGCTACCCCTAATGCACCATGCTGTATTGCAGCATCAAATACTTGTTGCATACCAGGAATCAGATGTTGCCGATAAGGCTGATGTATTTTGTCTTCAAGAGCATAACGCAAATGATGAAACTCACCTTGACACAATGCCCCAATGACTAAAGCGGTCCGGCTAATATTAAAAATAGCATCTTGAAAGGGAACGGAATCCGGCAATACTTGGCGCGCCATATGCGTCGATAAATTGAAATTTGGTATTGCCACGATCATGCTCAGTTTTGCTGGCGGTAAAAAACGCAAATACTGGGCATGATCGCCTTGCATGACACTCGTCACGACACCACCTAGTATCGCAGGAGCAACATTATCTGGATGCCCCTCCACTGCCGTCGCCATATCTAGCAATTCATCTTTACTTAATGTATTCCCAGTTGCCTCATTGGCTGCAAATAATCCCGCCACAATTGCTGCAGCGCTACTTCCTAAACCGCGGGACAATGGAATTTGATTTATCATTTTTATATGAATCCCATTATATTGTTTCCCAGCTTTTTGTAATACACTTTGTATTACCTGCCAGACAATATTTTTTTCATCTGTCGGAATATTATCTTTTCCTTCTCCTTCAACTTCGATTATTAAACGACCTTTCTCAGTTAAAGTGAGTTCTAGATCATTATAAATCGTACAAGCAATACCTACTGCATCAAAACCAGGACCACAATTGGCCGTTGTCCCCGGAACACGGACCTTTACTGTAACGGACATAACGTTTCTCCCATCTCATTATGAAATATTATTTACAAAAATCATCTGCTTCTACCCGAATCACAGTACTTACCGTATTCACGACAGATAAATCAGCGACCGTCTTAAGAGCTAACCGTAAACTAGCATCTAACACTCGATTGGTAATGAGCACTAGTTCCGAGCAACCATTTACTTTACGTTTTTGAATTACAGAATGTAGACTTACTTCTTGTGCACTAAAAGCACCGGCAATTGCAGCTAAAACACCAGGCTTATCTTCAACGATCAGTCTAATATAGTAAGGCGATTCGGTTTTTTCTACTGGGCAGAATGTTTTATGATCAAAACAAGTGCATAAAATACGGCTATTGGCATTATATTTCATGTTACGAGCAACATCCATAATATCCGCTACTGCTGCGCTAGCGGTCGGCATTTCTCCAGCACCACGTCCATAGAACATCGTTTCGCCGACTGCATCACCTTTAATATAAATGGCATTAAAGACATCATGTACCGCAGCCAATGGATGAGTTGCCGGAATAAATGCGGGATGTACACGAACATCAATGCCACGTTCATCATCTTTGGCAATGGCTAATAATTTTATTACATATCCAAATTCTTTCGCATAACCAATGTCTTCTTTTGAGATACTAGTAATTCCTTCTACATAAACATCATCAATCGAAACTCTGCTACTAAATGCAATAGACGCTAATATCGCGATTTTACGAGCAGCATCAAAACCTCCTACATCAGCAGTTGGATCTGATTCAGCATACCCTTTCGTTTGTGCTTCTGCAAGCACATCATCAAAATCAAGTCCCTCATTGGTCATTTTGGTAAGCATATAATTCGTAGTACCATTAATAATACCCATTACTTCACTAATTTTATTGGCCGCAAGGCATTGTTTGAGTGGGCGAATAATGGGAATACCACCTGCTACGCTCGCCTCAAATAAAAAATCGACTTTATTTTCTTCAGCAACTTCTAGTATCTCATGACCAAACTTTGCAACAACATCTTTATTGGCAGTGATTACATGCTTACCTGCACGTAATGCACGAAGAATATACTCTTTAGCAGGCTCCATTCCGCCCATTAATTCCACTACAATATCAATTTCTTTATCATGAATGATATCGTCAATATGAGTAGTAAACTCTGCATCGGTATCGACACTTCTATGTTTACCAAGTTGACGCACCATAATTTTTTTTATTTTTACAGACATTCCAACTTTTTGTGAAATATCATGAGCATTATTTTTTAAAATTTTAACAACACCTGTTCCAACAGTACCCATTCCAAGTAAACCAACATGAATTACTTTATCCATTATTTTTCTCTCCTTATTTAGGCCTGACCTAATACTTCTAGTCGTTTTACGCCCTCTATCATTCTTACTTTATCTAATAGTGCTTCTAGATCAATAGCAAGCTCTGCTGTTTCAATTGAAATGGTAGCATTTGCTACCCCTTGCAATGGTATCCCTTGATTAATAGTTAAAATACTACCACGATCATCTGCAATCGTATTGAGCACTTTTGATAAGACTCCTTGCTTGTGTTCAAGCAATAATGACAAGGTAATAATTTTTTCTTTGCTTGCTTCATAAAAAGGAAAGACATAATCCTTATATTTATAATAAGCACTACGACTTAGCTCCATTTTTTCTACAGCTTCATTAATCGTACGTACTTCACCACGTTTTAACATATCTTTTACTTTAATTGTTTTCTTAATTGCTTCCGGTAATATCTCTTCTCGAACCAAGAAAAATACAGATTTTTGATCAGTCACTACTTAAGCCTCCTCCAGTATTACACAAACGGATATTTATCTACTCTCAGTAGACATTATAGCATTAAAATACTATAAAAAACAAGTATAAATAATAAAAAATTAGCCAATCTGTACAAATCCTGAACAGATTGGCTAATTTCATACCTTAAAATATAATACAAATGAGCCCACCACTACCATCATTCACAATTTTTTGCAGCGTATCACGTAATTTCATTTGCGAGTTCTCTGGCATACTAGAAAGCTTATTTTGGATACCTTCACGTACTAAAGAGTTCAGGGACTTCCCAAATAAATTAGTGCGCCATATCTTTTCTGGTTCCCCCTCAAATTCTCGCATCAGGTATTGAATCAGCTCCTCACTTTGCTTTTCACTGCCAATAATCGGTGAAATCTCCGCTTGTACATCTGTTCGAATAATATGCAATGATGGGGCAGAAGCCTTGAGCCTGACGCCAAAGCGATTTCCATTACGAATGATTTCCGGTTCTTCGAGTACCATTTCATCAAGTTGTGGAGCTACAATACCATAACCTGTTTGTCGTACTTGCTCTAGAGCGCATGCCATCTTGTCATACTCACGTTTGGCAACCGATAAGTCTTGCATGAGCCTTAGTAAGTGATGTTCTCCTGAAATAGTAAAGCCTGTTAATTCTTCTAAGACTTGATAGAATAAATCGGTTCTAGAAGTAATTTCAATAACAGCAATGCCATTACCAAGATCCATATCATGCAAAATTACATCGGCTATAAAATCATAACCAGACAAATCATCAATCGCCCTATCAATGTCTCGAAGACGCCTTACATATTGCACGACTTCTTGCACTGCTCCATCAAATTTTTCACGAAGCCAATGTTCGCTTTCTAATTCTTCTACCCATTTCGGCAACGAAATATTCACTTCTTTAACAGGAAATTCGTACAATACTTCTTGTAAGATAGCATAAATATCATCCTGGCTTAATTGCGCACAATCAACAGGAATTACAGGAACATCATATTCATTTTCTAGTTTTGCAACCAATTCTCGTGTTTCCTTGTTTGATGGATGAGATGTATTTAAAATGACCAAAAATGGTTTTTCTAATTCTTTTAATTCATTAATAACCCTTTCTTCCGATGGTATATATTTTTCTCGCGCTAAATCTGTCACACTCCCATCCGTTGTAATCACGAGACCAATCGTAGAGTGCTCGGCAATGACCTTTCGGGTACCTACTTCTGCCGCCTCTTGAAAAGGAATCTCATGATCAAACCAAGGAGTTAGCACCATACGAGGCCCCTCTTGCTCTTCATAACCTAGTGCTCCATCTACTGTATATCCTACGCAATCCACCATTCTGACTCTAACGTTAATATTGTCTTTTACGTTAATTTCCACTGCTTCATTGGGAATGAATTTAGGCTCAGTCGTCATAATTGTCTTGCCAGCAGCACTTTGTGGTAATTCGTCTTTCGCCCTCTCTTTTTCATATGGATCAATAATATTCGGCAGCACCATAGTCTCCATAAAACGTTTGATAAAGGTAGATTTACCTGTACGTACTGGGCCTACAACACCAATATAAATATCACCTCCAGTACGTTCGGCAATATCTCGAAACAAATCAAATTTTTCCATTTACCCTTTCCCCTCCCTAACTGCGCTTTATATAAAATAGTAGAGTACATCACTATACTCGCAGTCATCCCTCCTCCAAAGCAGACTCATAACCGAACGAGATGGAGTAGTATTTCAAAAAGTAATCATTAATGGTAAATTCATCTTTATAAATATATGACATGCTACCAATAATATTACAAAATAAAAGGGAGATTGTTAAACCATCCTACGGCTTAACAATCTCCCTTTCCGATTCACTATTTTACTATTTATTTTTTTTATTTTCAGTAGTCATACTGCCAACTTTTATCTTTAGTTCCTGACCCTTTAGCAATCTTTCGATGTTAGGCCGATGCCGAATCACAACAAATAAGGCAATAATCACACCAAAATATAAAAACTCATGCCGCTCACCCATAAACCACATCATAATTGGTACTAATGTCGCCGCTATAATAGAGGCGAGTGATACATATCGAGTGAAATAAACAATCACTGACCATACTACAAAGACGATTAGCGTTACTTTAGGTACAAGTACGATAATAACACCAAGTCCCGTAGCAACACCGCGCCCCCCTGTGAACTTTAAAAATACGGACCAGTTATGTCCAGCAATCGCAGCAATACCAGCTACTAGTAATGCAATTGGCGTACCAACGAATAGGTTGGCTCCATATACTGCAATAATGCCTTTCGCCGCATCAGTGAGAAATACCCATAACGCTGGTTTTACACCGAGCGTTCGAAAAGCATTCGTCGCGCCAATATTTTTACTGCCAAATTGCCGTAAATCAACATGATAAAAGTGTTTACCAATAATGAGTCCATTGGGAATCGAGCCAATTAGATATCCGAGTATAGCGATGATTACATAATCCATTTGATCACTCTCTTCCCCTTATCGATTTACTCTTCTTCTTTACGTCCACGAACTACTAATTTTAGAGGTGTTCCTTCAAAGCCAAAACTTTCTCTCAGTTTGTTTTCTAAAAAGCGCAAATAGGAAAAATGCATAATGGCCTCGTCATTAACAAAAAGAACAAATGTAGGTGGTTTGACATTTGGTTGTGTAGTAAAAAATATTTTTAAACGTTGGCCATGTTGAGATGGTGGTGGATTAATGGATACGGCATCTTCAATGACTTGATTTAAAACACTTGTAGATACACGCATCGTATGTTGCTCTGCTACAAATTTGATCAGTTCTGTAATCCTCGATACTCTCTGTTTGGTAAGAGCTGATACAAATAATACCGGTGCATATTGCATAAAGGCTAACTCCGCACGGATATTTTCCGTATAGCGTAGCGTCGTTTTACTATCTTTTTCCATAAGATCCCATTTATTAACAATAATAACGCAAGCTTTACCAGCTTCATGGGCATAACCTGCTATTTTCTTATCTTGCTCGGTTACACCATCTACAGCATCAATCACCATCAAGACAACATCCGAGCGATCCACTGCCCGTAGTGCACGCATAACGCTGTATCGTTCAACTGGCAATTCTACCTTTGCCTTACGTCTCATGCCTGCGGTGTCAATTAAGATAAATGACGTATTATCTTTGGTAAAATGAGTATCAATCGCATCACGAGTGGTACCTGCAATATCACTGACAATGACTCGTTCTTCACCAACTAATAGATTCACCAATGAAGATTTCCCTACATTAGGGCGACCAATAATAGCAACTTTGATTTGCTCATTATCTTCAGGGATGATTTCTTCCTTTGGCAATTTCTTTACAATTTCATCTAATAAATCCCCAATATTTAAGGCATTAGCTGCTGAAATAGCAATCGGATCGCCAAGTCCTAAATTATAAAATTCATAGATTTCATTTTCTTTTCTCATATTGTCGACTTTATTGACAGCGATAATAACTGGTTTGCGGGTATTACGCAAAATGATGCCTACGGCTTCATCAGCAGATGTTAAACCTACCTTAGCATCCACAACAAATAAAATAACATCGGCTTCTTCAATGGCGAGTTTCGCTTGATACCGTATTGCAGTTAAGATTTTATCCGTTGATTCAATTTCAATACCACCAGTATCAATCATTGTAAATTCACGATCGAGCCATTCGGCGTCAAGGTAAATTCGATCGCGGGTCACTCCAGGGATATCTTCTACAATCGAAACCCTTTTTTCGCCTATATAATTAAATAACGTAGACTTTCCAACATTTGGACGTCCAACAATAGCTACAATTGGTTTACTCATATTTTTCTCCTATACTCTTCAATATATTATCATCTTACTGATTTTAAAACTCGATACCTTGGCGGGCTTCGATCCCTACTGCATAGTGGTGACAAATTTCTTGCATTTCCGTTACTAAATCTGCCATTTCAGTAATAGCAGTTGGGGCATAGCGACCAGTTATTATTAGTTCTGGTCTTTTGGTTAATGCTTGATACTCATTCTTCAAAAATCTAACCACTTCATTAACATCCAGTAGCTTACAAGCCATAGCGACATTCATTTCATCTAGAATCACAATATCATAAGTTCCAGATAGTATAATCGATTGGGCAAGGTTCCAACCTTTCGTTGCCAACTCAATATCAATCTGTTCAGGATGCTCTAGATTTACAAAATCATTGCGCCCCACCTGAATGAGCTTGAATCCTGGGAGATATTGACTCGCCTTTACCTCACCATATTCTATATTTTCTTTCATAAACTGAATCATACATACTGTAAGACCATGTCCACAAGCTCTAAATGCTAAACCTATACTAGCTGTAGTTTTTCCCTTACCATTACCAGTATATACTTGAATCAATCCAAGTTTAGTCAAAAGATCACCTCCATGCTTGTAATAATTCACGCAAATCACTCGCATTATACGCAGCGCGTACAGGTACACTTAAGTCGCCTTCTAATTCCTCTAGCATCATATTATCTAAAAATACCGATTCACCTTTTCGCAGTGCAGTACCAGGAATGATTACCCCTGTTCGAATGCCACTTACTTGTGACAATGTATGAATGATATCTTGACCGGTTAACAAACCACTTACTGTTATATCGGTACCAAAAAAATTATTTTCAACAGGTATAACACGTATTGTTAAATTCGATACTTTTAGATCCTCTAATAATGGAGTCAATATTTTTTGCGCAGAAGTGCCACACACGATATCTAGATGATGAGGAGTTTGATAACCTGTCGTCAATATATTTTCTTGTTGCCATTCAAACAGAAAATTTCGTATTAAACCGATTCCATTTTCTAGTTGCGGAAAACCATCATAAAGTTCATATGCAGGTATCGGTTGATTTGCATTAATATAAAATTCATCCGATAAGTACACAAAGGATGTACCGTTTTCTTTGCGACATTTTTCTTGCCATTTTTCCACCATCGTAATCACGCTAAGGGCTTTCTCTGGTGTAAATACTTGCAATGAATAACAATTTTCTCGATAACGGCTAAGTCCGACAGGAACAATTGCCATCGATAGAACGTTCGGATGCAATGCATATAAATCATGAATGGTTTTTTCTAGTTCACTTCCATCATTAATATCTGGACACAATACAACTTGCGTATGCATTTCAATACCACTTGTAATTAGCGTATCTAATTGCTCCATGATTTTCCCTGCATTTTTATTATTTAACATTTTTTCTCGTAGCGGACCATTGGTTGTATGTATGGATATATAGAGTGGCGATAAATGAAGTCTACTAATTCTGTTCATATCGGCAGGGCCACTATTGGTTAGTGTAATAAAATTCCCATATAAAAATGATAAACGATAATCATCATCTTTGACATAAAGACTTTCCCGCATACCAGGTGCCATTTGATCGACAAAGCAAAAGATACATTTATTAGCGCATCTTCGTATACCATCAAATACTGCACTTTCAAATTCAATTCCTAAATCTTCATCATACTCTTTCTCTATTTCTAAAATTTCCTGCTCGCCATTTTTTTTTTCAATTACAAGCTCCACATTCTCATCCGCTAGGGCAAAGCTCAAATCAATAATATCTCGAATACTCTCTCCGTCAACTGTAATGAGACGATCGCCAGCTTCTAAGCCTATCTCGCTCGCAATACTATCTGGTATAATTCTTGCAACAATACCACTACATGCCAAAATCTTCACCTCTATTTGTATATTCCTTGTTTGTCATCTATTTCCTGCAATAAGAAAAGACTTGGTTTTGGCCAAGTCCTCAGACGAAGGTCAAAGCCTTAGTCGTTCTTACTTGGAATCGAGAAAGTGATATACTTTCTGATTCCGTAAATAAAGAGTGATGAAAAAGCATCACTCTTTATTTATTGATGTATTTATACTGTTCCCAATAAATACTGCAAAAGGTAATGAGTCACTACCTATATTATGAGAAAATAATTGAGATACGTCAATACTAATCTTCATCTTTTTTATTATTTGTCTTTTTACGGTGTTTTCCGCCTTTGACTTTAGGTGCAAAAAAATTCGCAAATTCTGTCGTTGCAAACTGTTTTAGTTTTGCCTTTGCTTCTTTTACACTACCAGTACTCAATAATAAAAAGGCTGCCGTACCGACAACTACAATCCCAATGATCCAAGCAATCGATTTACTAGCACCAGATGGTCCTGAAGTTGCAGTACCAAATCCGGTTGTACCCGCAGTATCATTTTCAGGTGTCGCAGATGTTTTTCCTAGAATGGTCGGGATAACATCTGCAAATAGCGCAATGCCGCGTTCTGCAGACTGGCGATCATTCGTATGCGCCCCTACTTCTAAGAGCATTGATTTCGGAAATAAATCTTGATTATAATCGCCGCCTTTGGCAAAAAATATCCCTTTTATCAAACCGGGATGTTGTTTATCCGATGCAGCTTTGATTTGCAGTGCATAGTCTTCGATTTGTTTACCAGTAGCCCCATACTTGCCAACAACTAATTGTAATTTGGTAACATCTTGCCCATTGATTGTGGTTTTATAGACCTCAGGTGGTGTGGCATCACGATGAAGATCAAAAATAGCATCTGGTTGTTTTTTTAGCAAATCGATAACCGTACGACGTGAACGTTCATAAGCCATATCATCATGGGGATCATGTTTCGCATCCGAGTGAATGACTTCCATACCATTTGTAGTAAGAGCAGTCGCAAAAGCATCTCCTACTTTATAAATACTTCCTGCCCCTAGAATACTTTCCTTGCCATCCGTTGGTACATACGATTCATCTGAATGTGTGTGATAAATAGCAACTTTACCATTCCCTTGTGCCGAGGCAATGGTAGGCTGTAATATGCCCCATACGCGATTATAGTTTGGTTGTCCATATTGGCTTAGATCGACTTCACCAATCAGTTTGACATGAGCAATTTCACCTTCAATACTGACTACTTCAAAACGCTTATTTTTTTCCGTGATACACTGATCGCCAATCTTTACCGCCCAACCTGTTACATACACAATATTATCGTTTTCATCAACAAAGGAAGTATACCCGTTAGCGACCATATTCTGAGCGTAAGCAGTCGTGCTAATCATATACAATATGGATAATACAATTACGATCCTCCATAATTTATTCATTCTTATCACCTCGATGTTCTAGAGAACTATCATCAACCTTCGTACTCTCTTCTTTGGTAGTGGCTTTCTTTTTTTGATTGTGATGAGAAAGTTCCTTACTAAATTCATATAACCCTTCTGGGCGATGGCTACCGAGTACCGGTCCACCTTGTATTTTTTCTCGCGTCTCTCCAACGAGCTCCGCTACCATGACCGCTACAATACCAGAGATAATCACTACATCAAAAGCACCAGCACCGCCGATGTCTGTTGTTCCTGCAATCCCCAGTCTCATAATCGTAATCATATGCACGATATCACTTAACACAATCCCCAGTACTCCACCAATAAAAGCGCTACGCCGTGAACGGCCAGCTAAATAAGCGATCATACCAGCTGAAATACCATAAATAATCTTAGGATCTAAAAACATATTTTCGGGTTCATAAGGCAAATAACGCGAACCTAGCGAAACGGCTGCTGCTACTAAAATAGCGGCAAGTATGGCCCGCACTTTTTCTGCCGTTTCATCTGCTTTAATAATCAACCAGAACGATAACAGCATAGGCAATAATGCTCCCCCTACATTGATACTAACCTCAACTGGACTCGCCATAAGCGGAATGTCAATAAAGCTCCCCACTATAATCGCAGCAATAAACAGTAACGCTTGCTTATCCGTTAAACGCATTCGATCCAGTATTCGATGGGCAATACCAAAATAAACTAAAACTCCAACCACCAATAGCGTCATCATTCCTATTGGTATATTCATATTTTTCACCTCTACTATATTTTATAACTTATATTTCCCCCTTATCCTAAAATTAATACGAAAAAAGCATGACATTCGTCATGCTTTTTTCATTCATATGTTGTTATATCAATATTTCGTGCATTGAGCCACTCTCTGGTATACCCGGTGATGACCACAGGTATGTTTGCTATTTTTTTTATATTCGCCGCTCCTGATAGTAGCATATAACATTTGATTTCATGCATAAAATCATCAAACCACTGCACAGTGCTGTCCATATCTTGTTGCTTTAGCATCCGAATGATCGGTGTCGCCATACCTACAGCAACTCCGCCCAGCGCTAGCGATTTTACTACATCAAGCGATGTACGCACCCCACCTGAGACCATCATATCAATCTGCGGGGGCAAAACCGACATGGTTTCGATAGCACTGATTACTGTGGGAATTCCCCAGTGTAACATCTCGGATTCGATTGCCATTTTACTACGAGCAGCTTCAATTGCCAAAAAATTTGTCCCGCCCATACCACCAACATCAATGCCCTTAATACCGACTTGTGATAACAATGTGGCTTGTTCTTTGCTAATGCCACACCCCACCTCTTTGACAATAACAGGTACATGAACTTTTTCAACAATGCTCGAAATATTTTTCAAATACCCTGAAAATTCCCGATCGCCTTCTGTCATAATTAACTCTTGCGCTACATTTAAATGAATCTGAAGAGCCTGCGCACCAATCATGTCTACAGCGAGTTGAGCCTCTGCAGGAGTTACATAGGCTCCTACATTGGCGAAAATAATGCCATCAGGATTTTTTTTACGCACAACTTGGTAGGAGTGTCTTACCTCTGGATCTTCAATTGCTGCATATTGAGAGCCAACAGCCATTACCGTATTTGTCAAACAAGCAAACTCAGCGATACGTTCATTCACCTTTGTAACATCATGTGCTCCACCTGTAATGGCATTAATGATCAGCGGATGTTGGATCGGAATACCGGCAATTGAGCTTTTAAGTTCAAGTTCATTCCACCTTAAATTCGGCAGACAATTGTGCACTAGACTAATATCAGAAAATCCAGTATCGCCAGGCCCATCGCTAAGTGATAGAGAATATGTTAAATGATCTAATTTCCTTGATTGACGCACGATTCCCTACTCCCTATTTTTGATTCTTAAACAAATGTGCAAATTGATCGCCAAGTGTAAGACCTGTATTTCCTTGTGTCCCTAAATATTCAGTATACTCTTTGCGCTCTACATCTTCCTGAGCTTTGCTGATACTAAGAGATACCCGTTTTGTTTCTTTGTTAATATCTAGTATCTTTACATTGACTTCTTGTCCTATACTAACGACGTCTTCTACCTTATTGACCTTTTGCTCCGACATTTCCGATACATGAATGAGTCCTTCAACTCCTGGCACGAGCTCTGCAAAGGCACCAAAGGTAGTGATTTTTTTGACAGTCACTTTTACAATCATATTCACTGAAAATTGTTCAATTACATCTAGCCAAGGATCACGCCCCACTTGTTTTAAGCTCAAAGAAATTCGTTTTTCCTTAGCATCGATTTTTAGCACAATGACTTTTACGACATCGCCAATACTAACCACTTCATGAGGCGTTTTAACTCGATGCCATGATAAATCTGAAATATGTACTAAACCGTCCATACCACCAATATCGACAAAAGCACCAAAATCAACAATCCGCCTTACCGTACCAGTTAGTATCTGACCTACTGCTACATTTTCTAATAGTTCATTTTCTTTACGCAGACGTTCTTTTTCAAGTAAAACCTTACGGGATAATACAACACGTTTTTTCTCAGAATCCACTTCAGTTGGTATAAGTGCTAACGTTTGATTAAGGTAAACGGATAAATCCTCAACAAAGTGAAGATCTAGTAAGGAAGCAGGAATAAAACCACTGATACCCAAAACAGCGACTCGCACTCCACCTTTTACTACTTCTATTACTTTGCCTTCTACTGTTTGCTCATCACGCAATGCCTGCTTCAATTTATCCCAAGCCATCATGCTATCAGCTTTTACTTTCGATAGCTTTACCACACCATCATCTGTTTCAGCATCCAGTACATACACATCAATGATTTGTCCCTCATTCACGATATCCGATGCATTTTCTGGCACAGGGAATGCAAGCTCTGACAAAGCAATCACCCCCTCTGATTTGTAACCAATATCTACAAAAACTTCATTTTGACGAATGCCGACTACTTTCCCTTGTATAATACTATCGTTTTCTAGTTTTTTCACACCATGATCTAATAGCTGATTAAATTCTTGCACTTTTTGATAAACCTCCTTAATGATCCAGTTTGGCGTTGATGCACCTGCAGTAATTCCTACTTTTTGTACACCTTCAAACTGTTCGATCTGTAATTCTTCTGCTGTTTCTATATGATAGACGCGGCTACCAGCATCACTACATAATTGTTTTAATCGTGTAGTATTGGCACTATTTTTCCCACCAATAACGATCATGATATCTACTGCACTTGCAAGTTCTAAGGCAGCTTGCTGGCGTAGATCAGTAGCCGTACAAATGGTACGACTGACTTTTATTTCATCACACTTTCCTTGTAAAATCGCAATAATTGCTTCAAAGACTTCACCAACAAAAGTAGTTTGCGCGACGATGCCTAGCCTCGCGACTTTGGGCAGTGCAGCTGCTTCATCAGTAGTTTGCACTACTAAAGCAGTATTATCGGACCACTCTACAATACTTTTTACTTCTGGGTGATGACGTTCACCAATCACAACCACAGTATAACCCTCTTGCAATAATTGATGAGCAGCTTGCTGTGCTTTGTTCACATGCGGACAAGTGGCATCAATGATTTGTAGATGTTTAGCCTGTGCTTCTTGATAGACGGTAGGACCTACACCATGCGAACGAATAATAACGGTACTATGATCACTGATTTCAGATAACTGATCGGCTACCCAAATCCCCTGATCAGAGAGCCTCTTTACCATTTGTGGATTATGAATAATAGGACCTAGTGTATGTATTTCTTCAGATTTACCAATACATTCTTCAGCCATTTTGACTGCTCGCTTCACTCCATAACAAAAACCGCTATGTTTTGCTTCTATGATTTCCATACTTTTACTCCTTCTCTTTTAACAACCCTGAAATAGCTTGCATAATAGTATTACTGAGATTGTCCATCATCTCCTTATCTGCTTTCTCATCACTGATAAGAATCGGTTTTCCAAATTTTACAATAAACTGCGGTAAGATACAACCATCCTTACCTACCCGATTTGTGCCAATGATAGCAGCAGGTACAATAGGCACTCCTGCTTTGCATGCGATCATGGCGATTCCTGCTTCAGGTTTTCCTAATTCTCCTGTTTTACTTCGTGTTCCTTCCGGGAAAACACCAAGAACCTCACCGTTTTTCAGTAAATTGATAGCATAACGAATCGCAGTACGATCGGCCGCACCACGCCTAACTGGAAATGATTGCAATTTAGTAATCACCCATTTAAATATAGGGTTCGAAAATAGCTCTTCTTTCGCCATAAAATGAATCGACCGATTCAAACTAGTACCAATTAAAGGGGGATCCCACAGGCTAATATGATTAGCGGCGATGATTACCCCACCACTTGCTGGTATATGTTCCGCTCCGATCACTTTATAACGAAAAAATATTTTAAAAAAGTAATACAATACTATTTTGGTTGCACTATACAAGATGTTCTCTCTCCTTACATAGCTTTAAAATAGTATCAACGGTTTGTTCAATACGAAATGTCGTTGAATCTATCAATATCGCATCTGGCGCTTGTATTAATGGTGCAATCTCACGTTCACAATCTTTCTTATCTCGAGCTGCGATTTCTGCTGTCAGTTCTGCTAAATTGACGTCAAAACCTTTCAATGTTAGTTCTTCAAAACGTCGCCGTGCTCGTTCTTCAATGGATGCGGTCAAAAATATTTTGATATCTGCATTCGGTAACACATGAGTGCCAATATCACGACCATCCATCACAACTCCGCCCTGCTTTGCCATGTTTCTTTGCAACGCTGTCAACGCTTCTCGTACCGCTGCAACTTGAGCTACTTCTGGTACCATACGAGAAATCTCAGGGTCACGTATACTCGCTGTGACATCATAGTCATCTACCAATACCTTTGTTTTACCATCAACATATAATAACTGAATCATAATATTTTGCGCAATATCTGCAATGGCTATTGTATCCGTAATGGCTACTTTTTTTTGCAATACTTTCCAAGCTATCGCCCGATACATCGCTCCTGTATCAATATACGTATACTGTAAACGTTGCGCTACCACTTGAGCTACGGTACTCTTACCTGCACCAGCTGGTCCATCGATAGCAATCACTTTTTTCTTCATAAATACCTCCACGTTTAAAGACTATGGTTCATAGTGGTAACCATTGTCTTTAAATTTTTGAATCAATATCCTTTTCTTTATATTCTTGTTAAAAGAGTATTATCCTTTTTACTATTCACTTTTGAATTTTATTTTACCAATAATAAAAGATTGACTAACACCGTCTAAAATCAAACCGTTTTTAGGAAATAATATCCCTTGATCTGATGTATTCACAACAAACTGAACTGGTTTAGTAAGTGCTCTAGCATCTATTTCTACATAGTCACCATCATATATGGTAAGTTTACATTCACCTTTATGAAAGTCATCTACTTTTTTTCCGTTCACAATTAAAAAAGCATTCGACGCAGTCGATGGTGTAATGATTTTAATTATAATTGTTTTGCGCCTGCGCAGTAAATTCTGATAACTTTTAAGCACTGTCGTTTCTTCTGTAATCTGTAGTGGTGTATCTGCATATAAAGGGATGGTAGAGGCAAGGTCTTCTCCTTCCATTCGATCCACTTTTGATAGGTATGGCCGAGCTTCTTCTTTTAATAGCAACAGTTGTGATAACAGCAGCGTTGGTATCAATACGATGAGCAAACGTAGTAATATACCATCAATACGCATAATCCATTTGCCTTTGGATTTCCCCATTGCTAATGCCTCCGTTTTTCCTGCCTATTCCTTTTAGTATATGCCACTTATTGATTAGGTTATGCGAATCTACCAGTTAGATTTCCTCTGCTGCATTTTGACCTGCTACATAACCAGTAGAAAAAGCAGCCTGTAAATTAAAGCCACCAGTATAGCCATCAATATCAATGACTTCACCTGCAAAATATAAACCTTGAATTAATTTTGATTCCATGGTCTTAGGATTAATTTCTTTTACCTGTATACCACCTGCTGTAACAATCGCCTCACTGACCGGTCTTGTCCCTGTAATGGTAAAGGTTAGATGGGTAATTTGCTCTTGCAGACGGGCACGTTCACTCTTGGTAATTTGATGAACAAATTTCTCTGGATCAAGGTGAGCAAGATCAATCATGACAGGAATTAATTTTGCTGGTAATAACTCTCCTAGTGAGTTTTTTATTTGCTTACGGGCAAATTTTTCAAAATCCCGTTGAATACGTTTATCAAGCACTTCCGCTGTTAAGGCAGGTTTTAAGTTAATGGATAGCAATACTTCCTGATCGGGATCATTCTTTAATACTTCTGCTACTTTTTTACTAAGTGATAAAATAATTGGTCCAGATAAACCATAATGAGTAAAGAGCATTTCGCCAAAATCATCGGCTACTTTTTTACCATCTATGATAATACTTGCTTCTACATTTTTAAGCGATAGCCCTTGTAGTTCACCAATCCACTCTTCATCCACTTCTAGTGGTACTAAGGATGGTTTCAACGGGACTATGGTATGACCAAGCGTTTCACCCATACGATATCCATCACCTGTCGAACCAGTGCCAGGGTAGGAGGCGCCACCAGTTGCCAAAATGACAGCATCAGCAGCATATTCTACATTGTTACTGGCAAGAACGCCCGTGACTCGACCATTATGCATTAGAATTCTTTTTACGCTTTGCCCAGTTACCAGTTTAATATTTAAGTCTTGGAATGCCTTTCGAAAAGCTTCTACTACATCTTTTGCTTGATCACTGACAGGAAAAACCCGCCCGCCTCTCTCCACTTTCGTCATAACACCATGTTGATGGAAAAACTCAATGATATCCTCGTTTCCAAATTGATGTAATGCGCTATAGATAAAAGAGCCATTACCGGGAATATTTTTAATGATGGTCTGCTTATCGGCAATATTCGTAATATTACATCGGCCTTTACCTGTAATCAATAATTTTCTACCAATCGTAGCCATCTTTTCTAAAACCGTTACTTGTCCACCATGCTCAGCGGCGCTGACAGCTGCCATTAACCCCGCTGCTCCACCACCAATCACAATCACTTTCTTCATATGTCATCACCTTTCTATATAAATATCACTATATTTTCTTCATAGCAAATAAAAAAATAGGCAGTATTTCATAGTATACCACCTCAAAAATCAAAAATTTATTTATTAAGACTATGTAAACCTTCTACTTCACTAGGCAGTAAGTGGCGATAGCTACCTCTTTTTACACCTTCTAGGGTTAAGAAGGCAAATTCTATGCGCTTTAGTTGTTTTACATCCGAACCAATGGCTGCAAACATTCGACGAATTTGTCGATTTTTCCCCTCATGAATCGTAATCTGTAAACTTGTAAGATCTCGCTCTGGTTCATAGTCCATCACATTGATAATCGCTGGTGCTGTCATCCCATCTTCTAGTTCAATACCAACTCGTAGTAAATCAATTTTTTCTTGTAGCGGTCTGCCACCAACTTTAGCAATATAGGTTTTATCAATCTTTTTACTAGGATGAATCAGAGAATGAGTTAAGGAACCATCATTGGTTAATAATAATAAACCTTCCGTATTATAGTCGAGCCGTCCGACAGGATAGATTCTTTCCGGAATATCGCGAACTAATGAGGCTACGGTTTTGCGATCCTGAGGATCCGTCAAGGTTGTCAGTACTCCTTTTGGTTTATTTAGTAAAATATACACCAGTTTTTCGCCTTGTATACGCTTACCATCCACCATAATTCGATCATTGCCAGGCATTACTTTCGTGCCAAGTTCTGTAACGACTTTACCATTTACCGTAACTCGCCCCTCTTTGATTATTTTTTCCGACTCTCTTCGAGAGGCGACTCCAGCTTGACTCATAACTTTTTGTAGACGTTCCAACATAATTAGCTCCTTTAAAACTAAAATTAATCTTCGATTATATTTGAGAAATCAGTTTGTTCTTTGCACAGTTTAATGGTTTTGTTATCCTTTGTTTTCTTCAAGCAACTACCACAAATTCCTTCACCACAACACATTGTAGCATTATTCGTAGCGACCATCGGAATATTCACGTCTTGCTGCTTCATAGCGGCAATAACCCCCTGATGCTGCGAATCGGGTCCAGCACTGACAATTAAATCGGGATGTAATGTAAACCATTCTTGTAGTAGGGACATACCAAACTGACGCATAGAAGAGACAGTATGTACCTGAGCACCCATTTTTGTTATTTCTTGATCAATAAAAATTTTTCCTACCTTACCAGGTGCGAGCAAGACCATCACTTTATTATGATTACTCAACAATTTTGCAATAAGGGGAAAGGCGGGCGCTTGCCCAATACCACCAGCTACTAATAGTATATTACCATACGTCATGTTGTCAATCCATGGTCCTCCTAAAACTCCATTATAATATGGGCCACGCACGATTAATTTTGTATTATTGTCTGCGATTATGCGGCTCGACTTCGGTCCAATCGTTTCAATCACGACTTGTAGCGTAGAATCTTGTACTTTCATGATATTAACGGGAAAATTAAAAAATTGAGGATCATGTGGGCAACGTAAGAATACGAAAGAACCTATTCTTTTTACTTGCTCTGCAAGTTCAGTACTTACCGTAAATTCCAACAGATATGTATTATGTCCAATTTGCTCTTTAATCATAAATTCGACTTGTTCTTCCATTCTAATAGTACTGCTGCTTTCATCATCTTTCCTTATTTTTTTATATTGCCAATGCTTTTCATATAATATACATACTCCTGCCCAGTTACAGTTACAATTGTCCTCGCCATGTAATTGGCTACAAAAAATACATTGATTGGTTTCCGCTAATAAACATGGGCAATACTTAGAATTCATGTCAATGCATTGGGAGATATTCTTATGCATCTTCCTACCCCCTTATACTAGACATACATTATAGATATTATAAAGTCCCGCCTGAGTAACCCTCTCACTGATCTCAACTCGACTCGTTGAATATAAATGAAGGGTTTTCATACGTTCAAAATAAGTAGAACCAGAGAAGGTATAGCGTTTACATAATCCAGCTTCCGATTGCATTTGCTCATGAACAAATGCAATAAAATCTCCAGAGGCTAAACTTCGAGGAAGTTCTAGGTATCTCATATCTAAGCAATAACGAACCGCATTATTGCCTGCAAGTAAACCCGTAATAATAGCTTCCGTATGACCAACTAAGATTGCTGCTTTTTCTCCACCACAAAATAGATTTTCCACCCCTTCTACTTGTAGAGTATGATTACATGGAGCAATGCCTAGATAGCGCATAGAATTACCAAGACTACCCGCATAGGGATCTTCATAGCGCGCCTGCTCTAATCCCGGAATAGTTCGTAGCTCTTCGATTGGGAAATACGAAGTCATTAATTTTGCATGCCCAGTGTCAAGTAATACCAGATTGACTGCATAATCAGAAATAGCATATTGGGTACAGGCTTTCTTACCTAATGAACTAAGTCGTTGCAACTTTTCTGGTACGGGCAATACGACAACACCATCACGCTCTAACTTCTCTTTGATTTCCCTACTGAGTGAATCTTTATTTAACTTACAAGATCCGCTCATAGCTCCTAATGATCCATCTGCTTTTCTCCCCATAATCTCCTTAATATTAGCTTTGGCAGTCACGCTAATTCGAGGACCAAAAGAGGGACAACGCATAACGCACATCGCGCAGCCATTTCCATATCGTAGGCAATTGCCCATGGGTCCTGCTGTACCTGTAGTATCAACAAATACATCACCTTTTATTTCATCACCACTATCAATGACGAGTGCTTGTATTTTTTTACTATATTTTACAACATCAACCACTCTCGTATTTGTTTTAATTTCAATTCCGTAATTTTCTAATACTTTTTTTATCACCGGTTCCATCGTGGTTACATCATAAAGGGAAGCATGGTTGTGTCCTGGAAAGGAAATATTTTTATGCCGTGTATTCCCATCCATAGCCACAAAAAAATCACCGCCACCCATAGCAATAGCCTCTTCTGCTCCAGTATAGCGCCCATTATTACGAAAAATCCCCCCTACTAAACCAGTACCTAGTAGTAAGTCGGTACGTTCTAATAAAAGTACTTGCGCTCCAGCTTTAGCAGCCGATAACGCTGCGGCACATCCTGCCCATCCCCCACCAACCACCACCACTTTTATCATAAATACCCCTCCGTTTAATTGTCTTATTACACTACAGTGTATTCAAGGCTGCCATAAATGTCACACTTATGAGCAAAGAAAAAAAGAGGGGATAGCAAAACCCCTCTTACAAGTACTCATTAATATGAAAATAAATATTGGCATAGATAGATCGAACCTAGAAAGCCAATCATATCACCAAGTAGACCAACAAACACAGAATAACGGGGTTTAGTAATACCAACCGCACCAAAATAGACCGTTAAAATATAAAAAGTAGTATCCGTACTGCCAAGAACGGTCGAAGCAATACGTCCCATCATCGAATCAGGTCCATAGGTATTGAGTATTTCAGTAGTCAAACCCAAAGCACCGGTACCCGATAAAGGACGCATAATAGCTAGCGGCACAAGATCAGGCGGCACACCAAAAGCATATAGTAGCGATCCCATATACTCTACCACTACATCCATTGCCCCTGAGGCTCTAAAAATATTTACTGCCACCATCATAGCCACTAAAAACGGCATAATCCGAATCGCAGTATGAAATCCTTCCGATGCCCCGTCAACAAAAGCTTCATATACTTTGACATTGCGAAAATAACCCACAACGGGAATGACCAATAAAATAATAGGTATTGCCCAAATAGAAAGTTGCTGGCAACATTCTATAAACATCGTGCCTACCTCCTGCTACGAACATGATACAGCATTCGGCAGATACGATCCGCGACAATGACACTTACAGTCGCCATAAAGCTCACGATCAAGGTAGGTGCCACAATTTCTGTGGGATTCACTGAGCCAGCGGCTGAGCGTATCGCAATAATGGTAGCCGGTATCAACGTAAATCCGGCCGTACATAATGCGAGCAATGTACACATCCCATCGGAAGCAGTATCTTTTTTGTGATTTAATTGTTGCAATCCTTGCATGGCTTTAATGCCCAGCGGCGTAACAGCATTGCCCAGCCCTAACAGATTGGCACTGAGCGTCATAATAATAGCTCCCATGGCTGGATGATTTCGTGGCACGCTAGGAAATAAAAAACAAAGGAGTGGACTGAGTAGTCGTGAAATAAATTTGACAATGCCAGCTAATTCAGCAATCTTCATCATGCCTAGCCATAAACACATCACACCGATTAGCTTTAAAGATAAACTAACGGCTCCTTCGGCCGCACTAATTGCACTTTGGGTTACTACATCAATTCGCCCTTGTAGCCCAGCATATACAATGCCTATCGCCAACAGAAATAGCCATATCAAATTTATCATATCATCACCCCTTATGAGATTATGATAAATTGACTATGACTAGAACCGTATCTTTATTTTATTCATACCGTAGTGCATCAATTGGCTCAAGTAATGCAGCCTTACGGGCGGGGTAAATACCAAAAAATAAGCCAATTAATACTGTAACGCCAAAAGCTACACCAATTGCTAAAGCAGAAATCACGGTCTGCCAGCTAGCAAAATAAGAAACAACATACGCTGCACCAACTCCAAATAGTATGCCAACTAAGCCACCAGTGACACTAATGACAATGGCTTCAATAAGAAATTGCAATAAAATATTTTTATAAGTGGCCCCTAATGCTTTGCGAATACCAATTTCACGCGTCCGTTCTGTAACGCTGACCAACATAATATTCATAATACCAATGCCACCTACTAACAAAGAAATTGCCGCCACTGCACCTAAAAATATCGTAATGGTACCCGTCGTTTCCTTAGCTGTCGCCATAAGCGCCGTTAGATTCCGTACCGAAAAATCATCCGTCGCCGCCACCGCTAAGCGATGGCGATTTCTCAGTAATACTGTAATATCTTGCTGTACTTTATCAATCACCTTGTCACTTTCTACTTGTATACTAATAGAATTCAGATATGTTATGCCCATTAATCGTTCTTGAGCAGTAGATAAGGGTACAAGAACCAGATCGTCTTGGTCCTGTCCCATCGAAGATTGTCCTTTACTTTCTAGTACTCCGACAACACGAAACGGTGCCTTATTAATACGAATGGTCTTACCAACCGGGCTAACAGCACCAAATAAACCCGTCGCTACGGTTTGCCCAAGTATTGCAACTCGCGATCGAGCATTCTCATCATTGCTACTAAAAAAACTCCCCTCCGCAATTGTATAATTGCGAATTTCCAAATATTCCGGGGTAGTTCCCGTCACACTGGTATTCCAATTCTGATTGCCATAAATAATTTGATATTGTTGGCTAACAGTAGGTGCTATATAATTAATGCCCGATATTTCTCGCGCTATGGCTTTTGAGTCCTGATTGGTCAATGTAATATTAGAACCTGCCGCTTGACGTACACCGCCAGTAGGCTTACTTGATCCTGGCATAACGATTAAAAGATTACTGCCAAGACCGGCAATTGAATTTTGTATTTTTTGTTGTACACCAAGTCCAATTGATACCATAGCAACAACAGCCGCAACCCCAATAATAATACCGAGCATAGTAAGAAGTGATCGAAGTTTATTTACCTTGAGTCCTTCTAAGGCAATTAATATACTTTCTAAAAACACCGCATAACCCCCTATTTCACCTCATCAGTAATAATTTTTCCATCTCGAACTTGAATCACTCGGCGAGCATAGGCAGCAATATCAGGTTCATGCGTAACCATAATCACAATATGTCCCTGTTGATTTAGCTTACAAAAAATATCCATAATTTCAATACTAGATTTCGTATCTAAGTTTCCAGTAGGTTCATCGGCAATAACGATTGGCGGATCGTTTATTAATGCCCGTGCAATTGCCACCCGTTGCCTCTGACCACCTGAAAGTTCATTAGGACGATGATAGATTCGTTCTCCGAGACCTAGTAATGTCAACTTCTCTTCTGCCAATGTTAACCGCTTTTTTTTATCTACTCCCGCATAGACAAGAGGTAGTGCTACATTCTGAAGCGCTGACATCCTCGGTAATAAATTGAAGTTTTGAAAAACAAAACCGATTCGACGATTTCGCGTTAACGCCAATTGATCGCTTGTGAGCGACGCAACCTCCTCGCCGCCCAAGCAATAAGAACCTTGCGTTGGTTGATCAAGACAACCAATAATATTCATCAGTGTAGACTTTCCTGAACCTGATGGACCAATAATCGCAGCAAATTCGCCTTCCTGAATGGAAATGCTCACACCAGCTAATGCGTGTACGATCGTATCGCCCATACTATATGATTTCTCTATATTTTTTAAATCAATAAAGCCCATATCTTCGCTCCTCATCCTACATAGGTGGTGGTGGTCCTTGGTTTTTATTGGTAGCCGTAACGGATTTTGCTATAGGTAAAAGAACACGATCCCCTTCTGTAACTCCGCTTATAATTTCTACTTTTTCATCATCGCTGATACCAATTTGTACAGGGATACTTTGCTCTGTTCCATTCACCATTGATTGAACAAAAGTCTGTCCTTTATCTTTTTTGACAGCTGCGAGTGGCAATGTTAGTACATTTTTTTGTTCATTCACGTTAATGGTAACCCTAGCCGTCATCGTCGGATATAACAAACCCTGTGAGGAATCAACATCAACATATACGGAGTAATACACTACATTTGATGAGGTCGTTGCACTCTTAGAAACGCTTGTCACTTTGCCTGTAAAAACTTGATCGGTATAAGCATCTACGCTAAAAGATACAGACTGCCCCGTCTTAATTTTTCCAATATCGGATTCATCTACCATGACCTTAATCTGCATCAGAGACATATCAGCAATTGTCATGATCACCTGCGGCGTAGAAATACCCTGGGCTACTGTTTGACCAGCAGGTGTTGGTTTACCAATAACTACACCACTAATCGGTGCTTTAATCACATAGTTGTCTAATTGTGATGCATAATTATCGTATGTAGATTGAGCCACAAGGTAGTTCGTCTTATCGGTATCTAATTGTTGCAAAGACTCCCCACCAATATTTGCTAGCATTTTGCTGCGTTCATAGTTAACTGCGTAATTTGCCAGTTGTGCTTTATATTGAGCAACCTGCGCCCTTAGACTAGAATCATCAAGTAAAAGTAAAATTTGTCCTGCTGTTACATTATCATTTTCTTTTACCCTCACTTCGGTAATAAGACCTGTCACCCGAGAGCTGACATCAACGGAATTAACAGCGGAAATCGTCCCTGTCGCAGAAACTTTCTGCTGTATATCACCACGCCCCACCACAATCGGTGTACCTGTAGTAACAACAGTTTTGGGTTTTTTAGAATAAAAAAATCCACCCGACCCAATTAAAACCACCATTATTAGCAGTATAAACCATTTTTTGTGTTGTTTTACTCTTTGCCAAATCATCAATATCACCCTATCTTTTTTTACTATCCTTCATTTTACAATATAGGAATTGGATTATTCTTTGAAAAGCAAAAAGAGTAAGGTACTACACCTCACTCTGACTATTGGTTTTGAAAAAAAATGCAAAAAATTTACGTATAGAATCCGCTAAAGTAGAAAATAAAGATTTTCTCTCAATATTTTCATCTGCTAATAAATCAGTCGTAGAAAATTCTTCATTTTGATACAGCACTCTAACTACACCAATTTTTTGCCCTTTTACTACAGGTGCTTCTATTTTATTAGGAGCATCTACAATCGTACTAAATTCATCTTTATCATTTTCAGATACCGGTATAATTAAATCATTACTTGCAATTAGCTTCACAACTTCAGATTTGCCATTCGCTACGCGAATGGTTTTAAATATATCATCTTGGTTAAATATAGCTTCTGGTTTAACTTGCGTAAAAGCAAAATTTAAAAGCGCAATCGAGTCATCCCACATTGTTTCACTATCTAAGACTACCGTTATAAGTTGAATACCGTCACGTTTCGCACCTGATACCAAGCAACGACCCGCAGCATCTGTATAACCTGTTTTTACTCCATTCCCTCCTTCATATAGCCATAACATTCTATTTTCATTGTATAAGTCGCGATCATAATCTTTCCCTTCCCATGGGATCACTTTATGTTTCGTACCAACGATTTCTGCAAATACAGGATTTTTGTAACCATAGGATGCAATACGCGCTAAATCATGGGCAGTAGTATAGTGGTCGGGATCCGGTAAACCACTAGAATTAGTAAAATGAGTATTCTTAGCGCCAATCAGATGCGCTTTTTCAGTCATTAACTGAGCAAATTTTTCTACAGAACCTGCAATATGTTCTGCAACAGCAACAGTAGCATCATTTCCTGAAATGAGCATTATCCCATATAATAAGTCTTGCAATGTTAAGGTTTCCCCTTGCACTAACTCTAATGATGATCCTTCCGTACTCGCAGCATTCTTACTAGCCGTTACATTATCATCAAGCTTACCATTTTCAAGAGCTACAATCAAACTCATGATTTTCGTAGTACTCGCAGGATACCGAGTTTCTTCAGCATTTTTACTATATAACACTTTTCCTGTTGTTGCATCGATTACAATCGCTGCTTTTGCTTTTATCACTGGAGGTGCTTCTGCTGCCAATGCCACATTTGTAATCATAAATGATAAAAATAATATAAAAGTAAAAATGTCTCGTTTCTTCATGGTCAAAATTCCCTTTCTTGTTATCGAGTCGCAAAACGACTATTACTATTATAACTATATTGTACTCACACGTCAAAAAAAGATGTATGATTTATGCCATAGTGGGAAATAATACTATATGTTGGTACTATGAGACTTTAAGGAGGTGAAATCATGGATTCAATTGATGTTAAATCAGCATTACGTAATACTTTAACTCACAAACAAGAACTTGTGCGAGATTATCAAACTTTTGCTAAACAGATTACTAATAATGAAATCGCCAAAATGTATAGTCATTTTGCTGAAGCAGAAGCATTACATGCGACTCAAATCAAAGAAAGACTTGATCAATTAAGTTAAGATAACACTAGGGCTGCCCAAATTGTGGCAGCCCTTTTTTGTAAATAACGAATCGATACCTGTTTAATTGACCGTTGAATCATTCTCTTTCTCTTCCAGTGCTTGCTCTTCTTCATCCCAGTCATCTATTTTCTTTCCTTCTATCAATTGTTGTATCGTCTTTAAGACTTTGGGGACTAGATCGATCATCCGTCCATAAACTAGATTTCCTTCTACTGGCATAAAACGCACTCCACTGGTCGGAGAACATACTAAAAATCCTACCGGTTTTACACTTACCCCCGCGCCACTACCACCACCAAAGGAATTACTTATTGGGACCGGGTCGCTTTTCTCCTTCTCTTCTGGTTCACAATTAGCTCCGCCAGCAGCAAAACCAAATGCCACTCTGGAAATGGGTATGATAACCGTTCCATCTGAGGTTTCTACAGCATCACCAACAATGGTGTTTACGTCTACCATATCTTTAATACTTTCCATAGCGGTTTTCATTAAACCCTGAATTGGATGTTCAGCCACAACCTTCTGCCTCCTCATCACTTAATGTTGTGCAAACTTCTCATTGCATTTATAACATTACCAATTCTTATACTGAATATACACGTAAAATCAATGTTCAAATGTTCCTCTCCAAATGTAGGGATTACCATTATAATAGGTTGTTTGTTGAATATAATATCTTTTTTCAGACGAGTAATCAGTAAACTTTTTATACTCCATAACATTCCAGTTATGATACCAGTGATCGCTGCGTCTTCGGAGCCATAATTAGTTCTCCAGCATAGTTGCTCACAATGCAACCTTTTCATAATTTTCCCCATTACATTGCAGTATAGACGTGCATAATGGCGAAATAATCTTGCAATATATCTCAACTTTCTAGGATGCAGTAAATAATATGTTAGATTTTTTTTTACAAATCGTTGTTCCCGTTTATTATGTGTTATATCTTGGCTCTGGGCCGTTTTGATCTTTGACTGAATCCAAAATAACTCCTTCGTACCAGCCATTTTAATCATCGGTATTTCCATACTATATAGTATTATTTTCTTTATCGTATAAACCTTCACAGCTATATAATCATTAGAATCCGTACGTTTATATTGCAAAAAAATATATACTCTAATATGAAAGAATAAATACATGATAATTGCATTCGTCAATATCAGTAAAAACCAAGATTGCATAACGATCCACTTCTCTCTTAGCACTTTTCACTACTTATTTTCCCTCTTTAGTATTCGCGTACTTATAAAAACTTATACAGAGAGTTCTCTAATTCCGCAAAAAAAGTAGCCCCTAAAGGCTACTCTTAAGATAATAACTCCGCTAGTTCTGGTAAATCTTTTAGATCATTTAACCCAAAAGATTTTAGAAATTCGTCCGTCGTCCCATATAAAATAGGGCGACCAATGGCCTCTTTACGACCTACTTCTTTTATCATTTGGCGTTCAAGAAGTTTGGCAAGGACTTTATCAATTTTCACACCTCGAATACTTTCTATCTCTAGTTTCGTAATGGGTTGTTTAAAAGCTATGATTGATAACGTTTCCATCGCAGCTAATGATAGTTTGCTATCTTGCACTTGTGCCAACTTTTTTATAACCTCTGACAATTCAGGTTTTGTACACAATTGATAGCCAGCAGCGACTTTGACAATAGTCAGACCTCGATTATCATCGGCCATTTCATCAATAAGCTGACCAATTAATAAATCAACATGTTCTTCTGGAATATCAATCAGTTGTGCAATTTTAGATATAGCGATAGGATTGCCACTAGCAAAAAGCAAAGCTTCCACATGTTTTTTAAATTTTGAGTAAAACATTAAGATCCTCACTCTTTCAACGTAATATAAATAGGTGCAAAACTTTCTTGTTGACTAACCAGTACTCGCTGCAATTTTATTAATTCCAAAAGAGCTAAAAAGGCGGCTATGATCTCCGAGCGTGTACCTTTTCTGATCACAACCTGCGTGAACTCTATTTTGCCTTGTTGTTTATAAAGCAAATGAATAATATCATACATTTTATCCTGTACACTAAACTCTTCTCGTGAAACTACTTCATATTCATCAATACTACTTTCCCATACAGCAGCAAAAGCGGCTAATAAGTCATCCAGCTTTAAGCCCGTCGGCAATGGAACTTCCACAGCAAATTCTTGTGGTAATCTTGTAAAAAAGAGTTCTCGTTGTTGACGCATTTCTTCCATGACTGTCGATATCTGCTTAAACTTTCGATACTCTAACAATTTATCAACTAATTCTTGTCGTGGGTCTATTTCATCTTCATCGACTTCAATGCTTTTGGGTAATTTAGGTAATAGCATTCTAGATTTTATTTGCAATAATGTTGCTGCCATCACTAAAAACTCACTTGCAATATCAATATTGTATTCTTCAAGCGTCTGGAGATATTGTAAATATTGTTCGGTTACAACGGCAATCGGAATGTCGTAAATGTCTAACTGGTTTTTTTCGATCAAATGCATTAATAAGGCCATAGGCCCTTCAAAAGCTTCTAGTTTTATATTATAGTCCGCCATATACTAAGCAAGATGCATGGCTTGCCGAACTTCTTCCATTGTCTGAGCAGCAACCTTTCTCGCTCGCTCAGCACCATAAGCTAAAATTTCTTTTACCCGCCCCGGATTTTCTACAAAACTCTGACGACGGACATGCATATCAGCTAAATCATTCGCCATTTTTTCCGCTAAACGTTTCTTACAATCTACGCAACCAATATTCGCCAGGCGACACGACTCCGCAATTTCAGGACATTGATTAGCATTAAATATTTTATGAAACGTATATACCGTACATACATCTGGATTCCCTACATCGGTTCTTTTTACCCGATTCGGATCTGTGATCATGAGTCGAACTCGAGCTCTTAGTTCATCCGGACTTGCAGCAAAAGGAATATCATTGCCATAGGATTTACTCATTTTTCTACCATCAATCCCAGGTAAAATCGACGATTTGCTCAAACTTGGCTTAGGTTCTGGAAAGATTGGTTGATACAAATTATTAAACCGTCGTAATATTTCTCTTGATAATTCCAAATGAGGCAACTGATCTTCTCCGACAGGAACGATATCCGCTTTATACAAAATAATATCAGCGGTCATTAATACAGGATATCCTAAAAAACCATATGTATTAATATCTTTACCTTGTATCCCTAATTGTTGAAGCTTGTCTTTGTACGTTGGTACTCTTTCAAGCCATGACAATGGTGTAATCATCGATAATAATAGATGTAGTTCTGCATGTTCTTTCACATGTGATTGAACAAAAATAACATTTTTTTCTGGATCTAAACCAGCACTTAGCCAATCGATCGCCATATCATGAATGCGTTCTGGTAATTTACTAGTATCCTCATAGGAAGAAGTGAGCGCATGCCAATCTACAATACTAAAAAAGCATTCATACTCATGCTGTAACTTAACCCAATTTTCGAGTGCCCCCATATAATTTCCTAAATGAAACCTTCCTGACGGCTGCATGCCGCTAAAAATACGAGATTTAGTCATTTTGTATTTCCTCCTGATTAAAGAATGATCATAACAATTTGATTAATTATAAAACTTAAGCCATTATAAAACGGTGTTATAAAAACATTAATTATATTGAAATAGACTAGCGCCAACAAAATAAATGGTGCATAAGGCTCAATCCTTTCAAACATATAGGCTTGACGTCCTGGTAGTAAATTGGCCAACACTTTTGAGCCATCTAGAGGCGGCAATGGAATCAAATTAAACACTGCAAAAATGATATTATAGCTATATGTAAATTGCAATACAATCGCCACTCCACTTGATAATAAGTACATTTTGGCTAGTATCCCATACACAAGCGCAGCAATCAATGCCACAATCATATTGGCAATCGGTCCCGCGACCGAAACTAGCATCGTACCTTTTTTCCAATCTTTAAAATTATTAGGGTTTATTGGTACAGGCTTGGCCCACCCAAATTTGAATAACCATAACATGATAAGTCCAAATGGATCAAGATGAGCAAGCGGATTTAATGTTAATCTACCCAAAATTCGCGGAGTATCATCCCCAAGCCACACTGCAATTCTAGCATGAGCATATTCATGGATGGTTAATGCAATCAGCAATGCTGGAATTCTAAATATCATATTTTCATCAAAGCCAAACAATATTGTTCCTCCTTATATAAGTCAGACTGATTCATAAGAAAAGACTTGGTTTCGACCAAGTCCTCAGACGACGGTCGAAACCTTAGTCGTTCTTACTTGGAATCAAGAAATGTTATACTTTCTGATTCCGTAAAAAAGCAAATGATATTTTAATTATACTAGAAAAACGCGTGTAAAGCAAAATAATACGAAACAAGCCTTATTCGGGATAAATAATACAATAATAGTAAAAACTACAGTAAAGGAGGAATCACACTTTGCTGCAAAAACAATTTTCTTTAGGGATCACCACGCTGATTACAATATCGCTCCTACTAAATGGCTGTAGTATGTTAAATCCGTTAAAAAAACCAGATATAGGTCCTGCTGGCAAGCCTGTAGAAACAAAAGCCAATCCACCTATAATGGAGCGTTTTACCTCACCACCAGCCGAGTTATATGATCTCGAGGCAACTGCTGGTGTTATTTTTGAAGGTATTTGTAACAAAAAATGGACACAGGCTGAACAAGGACTTACTACATTACGTGCGTTATGGCAAGAAGCAACACCACGAATCGGTGATAAAAAAGGTGTTGCTGGCGCTAATGAGGCATTAGAACAATTAATCACAGCGATTACTACAAAAAAAGACATTGATTCTTATCAGAGTCTTACCAAATTCATGTCAAGTATTAGCGATATCGGTAAGTCATATAAGCTATCACCACTATCTGATATCATTGGGGTCAGTAATGGCATTCGCACGGTTACCTTCTATGTTGAAAATAATGATTGGCGTAAAGCAATCACCAAAATGAAAGAACTGGAAAGTACCTGGGGACAAGCAAAACCTAATATGGAAAGCGTAGGAATCTGGAGCAAATTAACGACTACCCACTCTGTTATAAAACAAATGAAAGATGCGATTGAAGCCGAAAACAAAGCTTCCGCAAAAGAGAGCATTGAGAATATCAATGAAAGTATGGGCTATATTCGCGAATACTATCGTGGTAAATAAGTAGTAAAATAAGCCCTCGCATCTGAGGGCTTATTTTTTATTACTATCATCATCATTCTCCTTACTATGATCTAAACGATCTGCATCTTGTGGTTTCAAAGCGGCAGGACGCAAGATTTTAGTTGGCAATGGCAAACGCAATAACACATCTTTCATACCATTCAAATTAAAAGGAATAAGGGGCCATAAATATGCAACTCCAAAAGATTTAGTGGTTGCCATTATGATTACAATTCCGAGCAACCCAGCAACTAAGCCTGGCAGTTTGAAAAAAACGACTAATAATAATAATATCGTCCGAAAAAATCGTATCGCCATAGCAAATTCCATACTTGGCGTAGCAAAAGCCCCCACTGCTGCTACAGCGGTAAGAAAAACAACTTCATTGCCAAATAACCCCACTTTAGTAGCAAATTCACCTATCATAAAAGCACCAATAAAACCGAGGGCTGTCGACTGCGCAGTTGGCACATGTACGGTAGCCATACGCACTAATTCTACGCCGATTTCGGCAAAAATAAATTGTAAACCAATCGGAATGATACCAGGATCTTTAGGACCAAGAAAGGCTAACGATTCCGGTAGTAGATGCCGTTGCAATATCACCGCTAACCATAATGGCGTGAGCGATAAGGATAACCCCATTCCCAATAATCTTACCAAACGCAAATAAGAACCAATCATTACATGGTGATGATATTCTTCAACATGCTGTACATGATGCCATAAGGTTGTCGGTAAAATCATGATATTAGGAGAATTATCAATGACCAAGCAAATATGTCCTTCTAGCAAATGTACGGCTGCTATATCCGGCCGCTCTGTATAACGCACTTTAGGTAGAGGATTCCAGATAGTTCCACCTGCAATATATTCTTCAATCGCCTTTTCAGCCATAGGTATACCATCAATATTAATCTTATTTAACCGCTCCTTTACAGTGTCAACCAATGCAGGGTCGGTAATATCTTTGATATAACCAACAGCAATATCACTTCGTGATCGTGTACCAATTTTAACAATTTCAAATCGTAAATTAGGATCACGCAAACGCCGTCTTATTAATACGGTATTAAAAGGCAGTGTTTCGACAAAGGCATCCTTTGAACCTCGCGTTACTTTTTCGATAGTAGATTCACTTGGTGTACGAGCTGGATATGCTCGAGCATCAAAAATAATAATTTCAGTTTCACCATCAACTAAAAACAGCAATTCGCCTGATAATAAGCTAGTAACAGCATCATTCATATTATCAATTAACTTTACTTGAGAATGAGTAGCCCTCGTATAAAATAACTTCTGCAAGGTATTGATTGATAAATCCTCTGGATGTAAGGTAATCATATCCTGAAAAACATTAGTTAGTAACACATCATTGGTCATACCATTAATGGAAAAAGACGCGGCCCTTTTTCGTCCTACTGTATATTCACGAAAAATGATGTCAAAGCTTTCGCCTACACCTAGTAACTCTTTTAGATAATTGATATTGTGATCAATATCTTTATTAATTTTTTGTTTTTCTGTCATATTGAACGCCACTCCGTTTTAATATTTCTTCAATCGCTTTGCGAGTAATAGGCGCTCCCCGCTTAATATCATCCGCTCTGCACATTTTCCCAACATCACCCACACCGACAATAAATGGTACTGAAATTTCATTTAACACATCTACCGTATCACCCGTAATAACAGGTCTATCAACACTTGCTCCCCTCATATCACCATCTTTATCAACAGAGACATCTACAATTTCGCCACGACTTGTTATACATTCATCGGTAGCAATACCAGTCGAGCCACTTGTATTAGAAGCCACAGCAACCGCACCTAGCACCTCAATATCAGGATGAGAAGCGACATATTCCATTGCCAATTCACCATCTCCTTTTCCTTTGTTACCCTGGTCATCAAACATCACTAACACTGGATCATGATGAACTGTTTTTAGCATTTCAACAATTTCTTTTCCACTTATCGGCGTAGGATTCCCACCCGATGCCGATATACAACGCAGGCCTAAGGAAATTGCAATATCTTCTACTACTCGTTGTGCTACGCCATCACCATCCGTAATCAGAATAGTTCTAATTTTCTTTGGCACCCTTCTCACCTCATGATTTATTTTTCGCTTCATCGCCTAACAAACTACTAATATTATTTGCAAGTTTTTCGCTTTCACTAATTACTTGTTTCAGCTTTTTCAAGCTAGTTTCCAGTTCATTTGCCAATTCATATTGAGCCTGCGCTAATACTTGGCTTACTGTCTGCACATTCAATGTATTTTGCTGTTTTTTTGCTGTATTCGAGTTAGTATTTGTTGGTGCATTTGAAGATTTCTTCTCATTGCTATCACTGCTAGTTTTCCCTTGCAATATGTTTTTTAATAAGAGTTCTACATTTTGCGTTATATCTCCATCCTTTTGTTGCGTATTATTACTTTGTGTTGGCATCTGTGTAGTCTTTTCTTGCGTGCTAGAATTATTACTTTTCTGACTGGCCCCTCCTTGGTTCTCTTGTTGGGGAGCTGATTGATTCAACTCAGTTAATTGATCATTGATTTTTTGTAATAGTAAGGCAATTTCCATATTGTTAGTATTTACAGCTTGATCATTTATTTTGGCCTGCGCTTTAATAAATCCTTGAGCCATATCAGCAATCAGGGTATCTGTATGATGTGAATGACCCTCTGATTCATTTGTTGACCGCTGTGGTTTAAAATTTTCTTGTTCATATTGTTCACTCGTTTCTGATTCATCACTTAATTGATCCATTTGTTTAAAATAGTTAGTAGGTCTTCGCGAAGTCTTTCGTTGCATTTTTTACACCTCATATAAAAATCTTCCATGTTTGTATTACACAAGATAAGATACATAATCTAAAATTGACGACAGCAAAGGGAGATCTAAGAGTAGTTAAAGGATTAAGCAGCCTAGCTGTTGGTTCAAACCCAATACCACCAACAAGTAAACTTACAATATAATTGGCTAAGGAACCACTAAACAATATTAAAAAACTAATGGCACTTGCCTGAACATGACTCGTTGTCAAACTCCCGAATGCACCTGCTGCTATAATATAATGAATGTGAGCATGTAAAAAAATCGCTATAAAAATACGACTACATTCGTATATACAAATTGCTAGCAACACATAATGTGGGTAGCGTAATCCAATCAGAACGATTGTAGCTACTAACCCTAGAAAGTCGATCGCTACCATTATCCTCCCTTACCTTTCGGATTAAATAATACGGACATAAAAAATCCGAATACTACCGCAGCCATTATGCCAGTCCCTGTTGCTCTAAGGGCACCGCTAAATATTCCGATAAACCCAAAGCTATTAACATCCTCAATCGTTCCCACTACCAAACTATGACCAAACCCAAGTAGAGGAACCGTCGCACCAGCTCCAGCAATATCTACTAATGGTTGGTATACACCAAACCCGCTTAAGATCGCACCTACTACTACAAATAACACTAGTACATGTGCAGGCGTTAGTGGTGTTAAATCCATTAATAGTTGTCCACAAACACATAATAGCCCTCCAACAACAAACGACATGACATATAACTCCATTCTGATCCCCCTCTCTACTACATTTCCACTGCTACTGCATGAGCAATACACGGAATCGATTCCTTTTGTTGATACGAGGTCGTACTATGCAAACTACCTGTACCAAGTAAAAGGACCTTTTTCAGTTTACAATTCATTAACATGTTATATATATAACCACAAAATACAACGGCCGAGCTAGCACACCCACTAGCGCCTGCGTGAGCATCCTGTTCCTCACGATAAATCATACAACCGCAGTCTTGATAATTACTAGAAATGTCGAGTCCCTTCTGCTGCATTAACTGTATAACCAATTGTTTCCCCACATTTCCTAAATCCCCGGTAAAAATCATGTCATAATACGCTGGCACCCTTCCTGTATCTTGGAAGTGAGTCCATAAAGTATCGACTGCTGCTGGCGCCATCGCAGGCCCCATCGAATTCGGATCTTTAAGACCATAATCTACAATTTTTCCGATCGTGGCTGATGTGATACGCGGTCCGTGACCGAATACCGATAAGACTGTTGCTCCTGCGCCAGTAACTGTCCACTGTGCACCAGGAGGACGCTGCGCGCCTAGTTCATTGGGAAATCGATATTGGCGTTCTGCAGCATCATGATGACTAGAAGTTGCAGATGCAACTTTATTAGCAAAACCACCATCCACGAGCATAGCGCCTAATAACATACTTTCCACCATCGTAGAGCAAGCTCCATATACCCCCAAAAATGGTCGTTCTAATTTTTTTAAAGCAAAATGAGTACTCATTAGTTGATTTAATAAATCTCCTGCCAATATACAATCTATCATATCAATTGTGCTGTTTTCTTTATTTACGGCCTCTTTAATAGCCCATTCCATCATAAAAGATTCACACTGTTCCCAACTATCTAGATGATTGAGATTATCTGGCATCGTATAATCAAAATATTGGTCCAATAATCCTTGTCCTTCCATCGGTCCAACAATATTAGCAGTACTCGTTATGACTGGTGGATTTGAAAATACAACACTTTGTTTCCCTCGCTTTTTATTCACACTGTTACCTCCTAGTGTCTTATCCAATAAATCAATCCTACAATAAAAGCCGTTACCATCCCATAAACCAATACGGGACCGGCAATCACAAACATTTTAGCTCCAACCCCAAATACATATCCCTCACGCTTAAACTCCATAGCCGGCGCAACTATAGAGTTGGCAAATCCTGTAATCGGAACTACTGAGCCAGCTCCAGCTCTTTTTCCTAGTTCATCATACACTCCAATTCCGGTAAAAAATGCACCTAAAAATACTAGTACTGCCGTTGCCCATGTCGCAGCTTGCTTCTTATCTAGCCCCACCCCAATAAAGTAATCAATCAGAAACTGTCCAAATATACATATAAGCCCACCAACGACAAAGGCCCAGCATATATTTTTTAATAGTGGTGGCTTTGGAGTAAGAGAATCCACTTTCTTTTGATATTGTTCCTGCTCGCTTTGTTGCTTTTGTTGTTTTTTTGTCTTGTTCATCTTATCCAATATATTGCCACCCTTCCTTCTGGTCCTAATATGAAGTTCACTTAAAATTAACATACTATTATTTTGACCACAGTCGTATTAAATATGCACATAAGAAAAGACTTGTTTTCGACCAAGTCCTCAGACGAAGGTCAAAGCCTTAGTCGTTCTTACTTGGAATCGAGAAAGGGTATACTTTCTTAATTTCGTAAAAAAAAAAGCGCCTTGAAAAGGCACTTTTTTTTAGAGATTAGTGTTGCACTTTAAATGCTACTTTTACATCCGCTTTATATTCAGCTATATGGCCACTATCAATATTAGCGGTAAAATTAGTTACTTCAACACCAAGAATCTCATCAATTGTTCTAGATGCTTCCATTACTGCATTGTCAACTGCATCTGTCCAGTTATGATTAGAAGTACCAACTAACTCAATTACTTTTACAACCATGTTTATTGCCTCCTTGATTAAATGAAATTGCCACATTTATAGTTTGTACACTATCAGCAATATTATACTTACCAAAATCCACGATATTTTTTGATAACATATACGGTTTATCGACGATATTAAATACTTTTTTTGCTCGCACAGGTGCATTATGCCCCAAATCACCATAAAATAAAATCCATGTTACAATGCTACTGCTAATGGCAACAACAAGGGCAAGTAAAAGGTATATTTTTTTTCCCATTCTATTTTCACCTCTTACATATATTATGTCCTATTTTTCAAAAAAAATAAGACCTCCATTATGAGGTCTGCATAAATTCTCTAATTAATTTGAGAGCATTTTTTTCAATCCGAGATACCTGCACTTGTGACAATCCAATTTGCATACCAATTTCTGCCTGTGTTTTATCCTCAAAAAAACGTAAATGAATGACCATACTTTCTTTATCTGGCAGGCGTGATAAAATTTCTTTCAATGCTAATTTTTCAAAATAAGCATTATCTTGTCCATCACAATATTTAATTTGATCTAGTAGTAATACGGAATCCCCATCACTATGAAAGGCATTGGCATATAACGATGCCGGAGACTGAATGGCTTCAAGAGCAGCTACTATTTCTTGTGGTGCGAGCACTAAGTCGGTGGCGATTTCAGTGATCGTTGGTTCTCTCCCTAGTATCCCTTGTAATTTTTCCTGAGTACGATGTACGCGGTATGCTAATTCTTTTACTGGTCGACTGACTTTTACAGGATTATCATCTCGCATAAATCGACGTATTTCTCCAATAATCATTGGTACAGCATAAGTGGAAAACTGAACACTAAATTTCATATCAAAACGTTCAATTGCTTTAATTAAGCCGATACAGCCAATTTGAAACAAATCATCCCACTCATATCCTCGATTTGTAAAACGGTGTACAACACTTCTTACTAGATTTAGGTTATGTTCTAAAATCGTTTCTTTGGCAGTCTGGTCACCAGCCTGCGCCTTATGTAGTAAAGTTTTTATCTCATCATTTCCCAGCATGGCCATCCCACCTAATGCGCTGTATTAACTAAAAATTTCTTTGCCATTCGGACTGTTGTACCGTTATTAACTTCTGAAATAACTTCCAGTTCATCCATGAATGATTCCATAAATACAAATCCTAGACCCATTCTTTCTGGATCACTAGAATAAGAAGGTTGCCTTGCTAATGCAATATCTTCAATTCCTTTTCCATGATCTGTAATGATGAATTCTAACTTATCCTCATATAGCTTCATAACAAGTTCAATTTGTCCTATTTTATTTTCATAGCCATGTATAACCGCATTCGATACTGCCTCCGATACTGCCACTCTTATTTCCTCTATTTCATTAAGCGTAAAATCAATCTGAGCTGCAAAAGCAGCAGCAGTCACCCTGGCAATAGCAACATTTTCACTAAGACTGTACAGGTATATTTGAAACTGATTTTTGATTGCCATGATGCCCTCCTCATAATGACTCTAAAGCTTCCGCTTCTGAATGGTACAATTTAATAATTTTTAGCAGTCCAGACAATTCAAAAATTTGTAATACCGATGTCTGGATATTGGTAACAAGTACATTACCACCTGCAGCATTTATTTTTTTATAGCGACCTAAGATGACACCTAAACCTGAACTATCGACAAACCTGACGGCTTCCAAATTAAATAAAACATGTTTTACACCACTTGTCTCCAAGGCATGATCAACTCGCTCTCTGAACTGATTGGCAACATGCATATCAAGTTCACCTTCCACTCTTACGATTAAAACACCTCGTTTCAAAAATGTAGTGATATTCAATATTTCTTCCCCCCCTTTTGCTTTGCTCTATTTATCACTATTCGCTAAAAGGTAAATTTTTCCTTCTAAAAATAAAAATATGCATATCAAAAATATGCATATTTTTATTTTTTTTACAAAATCGAAAAGTCTATTACTTTGTTGATTCCAAGTAAGAACAACTAAGGCTTCTGCATACGTCTGATGATTTGGCCGAAGTTAAGTCTTTTTTTATTAGGATATTGAAAATAAGTTAGTCACCATATTTTGCAATGTTCTAAATAAGCTTGCCCGTTCTATTGTTTTTTCTGCTATTAAATCAACTTTGCCAACTTCTTTTCCATCTCGCATGACTACCAGTTCACCATACTTTTGTCCTTGAATAACGGGGGCAATAATTGTTGAATCAGCAATCACTTTCTTTTGTAAATTTTTATTATCCCCTTTTCCAATTAATAAATTTAAGTCTTGCGCTGCAATTAACTGTACTTCTTTCTCCATACCTTTACTAACATAGGATCGCTCAACAATTGCGCCAGCCTCTACAATGGGTAGGGCAGAAAATTTTGCAAACCCCCAGTCTAATAATTTCATACTTTCCCGGAGATGAGACCGAGGTTCAGGTGTCGCAAATACTACAGAGATCAGTCGTAATCCATCACGTTTTGCTGTACCAGCAAAGCAATACTGTGCTTCTTGCGTCCACCCTGTTTTTAAACCATCGCCACCTTTGTACCACCATAATAATTTATTTGTATTAACTAACCAATTTTTCCCGCCCCTTAGCCAATATTCTTTAATTCCACATAGTTCCATATATAATGGATGTTTTACAGCTTCCTTGGCAATCAATGCGGTATCATAGGCACTCATATAATGATCTGGCACTGGCAAGCCATTGACATTGGCAAAGTGACTATCAGCAAGTCCTAGACTATTGGCCCTTTGATTCATCGCTGCAATTGCCGCTTGCTCACTACCATATACATGTTCCATCACAGCAACAGCAGCATCATTTGCACTTACAACAGCAATTGCGGTAAGTAGTTCACGCAAATTCATTTGCTCACCAGGTTCTAACCAGATTTGCGAGCCACCTTGATGCCAAGCATTTTCACTAACCGGTACAATATCAGTTAATGTAACCCTTCCTTGTTCTACAGCTTCTACTGCTAATAACAATGTCATAGATTTTGTGACACTGGCTGGCGGTAAACGTTTGTGTGAATTTTTTTCATACAATACAGTTCCATTGCCATCCATAAGCACTGCGGATTGTGCTGTTGTTTGCAGTTCTGTGACTACTGTTTTTTTATTATCAGCAGCAAAAGTCTGATTGCAAACCATTACCAATACTATCATGCAAGTCAAAAGCGTAATGATGTTTAGCTTATTGAATCGGCACATAAAAACAACACTCCTTTCCTTATTTTTTTTAGCTTATCCAAGATAAAAAAACATTACACTGGAAATTAGCAATAAAAAAAAGGCTAGTTATACTAGCCTTGGTTGTTTTCACCATTTACATCGCAACAAAACCATTTTTGTCAACAATCCCCAGAATTAATTTCGTTTTCGGTACTTGATCCGCACCGATTACAATGGCACTATTTACTAATGACTGTACTTCTTCTAAATGCGTATTGTCATTACTATGCAAAATAGCCAATGGTTGATCTTTTTTAATGAAATCACCTACACGACACTGCAAGACCAAACCGACTGCTAAATCAATTAATTGGTTCTTATATTCACGACCTGCTCCAAGTCTCATAGCAGCGTAACCGATCTGTCTAGCATCAATATATTGTACAAAACCATCGTTGCCACTCACAATGACACTCTTCGTATTTGCTTGTGGAAGCAATGTTCGATCGGCAACAATATCTCCATTTCCACCTTGAGCAACGATAAATTCTTTAAATTTTTGTAACCCTTGCTTATTATCTATCAATTTTTCAAGTCGTTGATAACCTTCATTACGATTCGATGCAATACCAGCCATATTCAGCATATTGGCTCCTAAGCTTAAACACACGTGACGTAAAGCGGGATGACCACGACCGTCTAAAACATCCATAGCTTCTTCCACTTCTAAACTATTACCAATCGCTTGTCCTAGCGGTTCGTTCATATTACTCAATATCGCCCTGGTTTCACGCCCTACTAATTGACCAATATGTACCATAGTTTCTGCCAATTTTATGGCATCTTCTATATTTTTCATGAAAGCCCCTGTCCCCACTTTAACATCAAGTAAAATTTTATCAGCACCAGCGGCAATTTTTTTACTCATAATCGAGGAGGCAATCAATGGAATGCTTTCCACCGTACCAGTAACATCACGCAGTGCATACATCTTCCCATCTGCGGGTGCAATATCAGCGCTCTGACCCGTTACGGCAATGTTATGCTTTTGCAAGTTCTGGATAAATTCGTTTTGAGATAAAGTAGTTTTAAATCGAGCAATGGATTCTAGTTTGTCGATCGTACCACCAGTAAAGCCGAGCCCCCGTCCAGACATTTTGGCTACAGGAACACCCGCAGCAGCGACCAATGGCGCTAAAATTAATGTAGTTGTATCAGCAACTCCACCCGTACTATGTTTGTCCACTTTTATTCCAGCAACAGCACGTAAGTCTACCATACTACCTGATCTAGCCATCGCCATCGTCAACATTGCTGTTTCTTCTATCGTCATACCTCGAAAAAATACGGCCATAAGCCATGCAGCCATTTGATAATCAGCTATTTCCTCATGGGTATAACCATGAATCAGAAAATTAATTTCTGATTCATTTAATATAAAACCATCACGCTTTTTCGTAATAATATCTACTATTCTCATATATTTTACCTCAAAATTTTCTGCAGAAAACTTTGACCATATGGTAATGGCAGTCCACTAAAGTTTTCTGCAATTGTTGCTGCCATATCTGCAAAAGTATGACGAATCCCTAGGTCATGACTATTACAGCCCTTAAAATAAGATAGTAATGGTACATATTCCCTTGTATGATCCGTACCAGGCGCTGTAGGATCACAACCATGATCCGCTGTAATTAATAACAAATCCGTTTCCCGTAATTGATCCAGCAGCATTGCCAATTGACCATCAAATCTTTCTAACGCCTTTCCATAACCCCTGGGATCATTACGATGTCCATATCCACTATCAAATTCAACTAAATTAGCCATAATTAACCCCTCATCATTCGACTGGCGCGTTATGGTTAATAAAGTCTGCATACCATGATCGTTCGACTTGGTAGGTAGAGAAACAGTCAATCCCTGCTGAGCAAAAATATCACCAATTTTACCGACACCTGTCACTGTCAAACCAGAATCTTTTAGAATATCTAGGATCGTCGGAATCTGAGGAGTCAAGCTATAATCATGACGATTCGCAGTACGCGTAAAGGCTCCAGGAACACCAATAAAAGGTCTGGCTATAATTCTACCTACAGCATGCTGACCAATACAGACTTTCTCTCTAGTAATGTTACACATTTCATATAATTGAGGTAACGGAATCACATCTTCATGTGCAGCAATTTGAAAAACGCTATCACCGGATGTATATATGATCGGATCGCCAGTTTGCATGTGCTCAGATCCTAATTCATCAATAATGGCTGTGCCCGATGCCACTTTATTACCTAGTACACGATAGCCTGTATGTTGTATAAAACTTTTAACCACATCTGGCGGAAAACCATCAGGATATAGTGGGAATGGTTGAAATATTGGACAGCCAGCCATTTCCCAATGTCCCGTAGTCGTATCTTTGCCTTTTGATATTTCTGCCATTTTCCCAAAGCTACCTATTGACTTTTGAAGCTTCTTTACACCAAGAATCGGTTCAATAGAACTTAATCCTAAACTTCCTAGTGTTGGCAAGAAAAGACCACCTTGCGAAGACGCAATATGAACTAGGGTATTGACATCGAAATCCCCATACTCAGTAGCATCAGGCAAAGAACCAATTCCTACACTATCTAAAACGAGAACAATAATTCGTTTGAACATGATATAAACTCCTTAATATATGATGCCTTACTTATTTATTATGCGCGAGGATGAGCTTTATCATACACCTCTTTCAAACGATTATTGGTCACATGAGTATAGATCTGGGTAGTAGAAATATCAGCATGCCCTAGCATCTCTTGTACAGACCTTAGATCTGCACCATTTTCCAGTAGATGCGTCGCAAAAGAATGCCTTAGAGTATGAGGAGTGATTTCTTTGTTAATCGCAGCTTCATGCGCATATTTCTTGATGATTTTCCAAAATCCCTGGCGCGTGAGTCGATTCCCATGATGATTAACAAACAATGCTGCCTCTTCATATGTACGTATTAATTTAGAACGTCCCTTATTCTGATAATCTTGTACGCATTTGACAGCAATCGATCCCAAAGGAACAATCCGTTCTTTCGCTCCTTTACCATAACACTTTATATAACCAGTTTCCAAATTGACATCTGAAATATTTAAAGCAATTAACTCAGAAACTCTAATACCTGTTGCATACAATAACTCAAGCATTGCTTTGTCTCTGAGTCCAGTAGGTAAAGAAACACTCGGTTGTTTTAAAAGCTGTTCCACCTCAAGTACAGTCAGAACTTTCGGCAACTTCTTTTCCAGTTTTGGCGATTCAAGGTTGGCTGCAGGGTCTTTTTCCAAATAGTGTTCACGTACTAAGTACTGATAAAACGATTTTATCGCAGCAAGATTACGTGAAATAGTTGACACAGCTCGCCCTTTTATCTGAAGACTACTTAAATAACTAAGAATGGTCGTAGAATTAGAATCTTTTAAAATTTCCATATTACCATTTTGTAAATAAATTTGAAATTGATGTAAGTCACGGCCATATGATTCTAAAGTATTTTGCGCCAAACCTCGTTCAACTTCCAGATAGTTAATAAACTGATTAACATAACTTTCCATTTTATCACCTTTTTCTCCGATTTAACGGTCCTAGAGTAAAAGAAGCTTTTTCTAGTTAATTCCACACATTATTCAATTTTCCTGTCTGATACTAGGAAGATATATCTTTTTTTTACATCCATTTATTAACTTATCTCTAACATAATTGCCGTCACCCTCAAAGGCTTCTCTAACAGGTGTTCTTCGCGCATTTTATGTTCTGGATAATGTATATACCATAATAAACTTAATAATTTAGGCAAAATATACACTAAAATATTTGTTAATATCATGATTTTAATCATTACTTTCATTTTTTTTACGATTTTATGACCTGAGAAAGTGAATACCATTTACCCACCCCACTTTCTATCTGACTTAACTTTATATCATATTATGTATGTCGTTTTTTTTTATGCCTATAAATGTCCATCCTGGCTATTCTCTTCTCTAAAAAACATATATAAAAGCAGGCACTCAATGCCTGCATAGATATCACCAAATCGTCTTTATAGCAAGTGAGAATTATTCTTTTATCAACAAAGTGGCAACAATTTTCATGAATACTGGCGAGATATACACCTCTAGTAACGCTGCTAGAAACATCATCACCAGTAAGCAGATACATAATACAGAATAACGCATTACTTCATACCATATATTCATCTTGCCATAGGTTTTACGCCGTACTAATAATAATGAAAATTTAGTTGCTGAAACACTCATCACCAAAATAGCTGGTATGGCAAAAATATTATGTGGAAGTACGGAAGCAATCGCAAATAATAATCCGCGCACGACATACTCATTAACCAAAAAGCCTACTGTAAAGCCAATAATAAAACCTCGTGTAAAGAGAATAAATAATACAAAAGGTATACCAATAATTGTAAATCCTAGCAACCACATTAAAATAATGGTTTTGGCATTATTAAACATAACCGAACTAATTAAACTTCCACCCGAAGAAGTATTTTCAACTCCTTGAATGAGGTCTTTAAAAAAAATATGCAAATAATGAATCATTTCTGCTTTTTGCTCATCAGGCAACACTCTAATTGCTAGTGCTCCGACTACTACACCCAGAACAAAAATAAGAATCATAAAAAAATAAGCCACAATATTTACTTTTAAATAATTACCTATATTTTGACGAAAATAACCCAACATGTAACGTCCTCCCTGCTACTTCTGTTACAATGTATGCAAGGACAACTCGATTTAATCCTTTAATATTTTTTTGGGTATAAAATTAGAGGAAGTGGATATATAAATCCGCTCCCCCTCAGCTGCTTTTCGCGATATTATATTCCAGCTAGTAATAAAGCAAGCAAGCTTTTCGCATCATTTATTGTTCCATCTTGCATCATAGATTTCACTTGCTCTTTCGTGTAAACTTCCACATCTAAAAATTCATCTTCATCTGGATGTGACTTTGCTACTGTTAAATCATCAGCAATATAAAGATGGATGACTTCATCAGTGAAACCAGGTGTAGTGTAAATCGAACGTAATTTTTTGATATGATGAGCCACATAACCGGTCTCTTCTTCTAATTCCCGAAGTACACAGTCATCAGGTTGCTCTCCCATATCCAGTTTACCAGCTGGTATTTCCAGTATGGCTTTACCTACGGGATAACGAAATTGTCTAACTAAAACAATTTTCCCTTCTTTTGTAATTGGCACTACTGCAATGGCTCCAGGATGCTTAATAAATTCCCGACCTGTTTTCTTACCATTTGGTAATTCTACAGTATCAGAATATACTTTCAGCAAATTGCCTTCAAATATTATTTTCGAATCTACAAATTTTTCTGTCAAATGATCCACCTAAAAACCCCCTATATCAAATATAATCCAGTATAACATATATATTACATCAAGAAGAAGGTTATATAGATAAATCTAGAATATCTGTAACTGATTCTGTTTAAAATAAGATAAATTGTGCTTTATGCACGCATTTCTAGTCGCAATTTATCGGCTACCATGGCCATAAATTCAGAATTAGTAGGTTTACCTTTTTCCACTTTAATAGTATAACCAAATAAACGATTAATCATATCCATATTTCCACGACTCCAAGCCACTTCAATCGCATGCCGTATGGCTCTTTCTACACGACTAGGTGTCGTAGAATACTTTTCCGCAATTCTAGGATATAAAACTTTGGTTACTGCCCCCAACAATTCCATTTCAGCAATAATCATCATAATCGCATCACGTAAATACTGATAGCCTTTAATATGAGCCGGAATACCAATATCACGGATAATACTCGTAACTTCAACATCAACGGGTCTAGCCTTAATGGCTTGTGCCACTACTGGACGTTGCATCGTAATCGTAGTAGCCAATTGTCTAATTCTGCTGGCTAGCACATCCATATTAAATGGCTTTAATATATAATAATCAGCACCTAATTCTACTACTCGCTGCGTGATGCTCTCTTGACCAAATGCAGTTAGCATAATCACCTTAGGACGTTTACCGTGCATATCATTCAGACGTTCCAGAACACCGATCCCATCAAGATGTGGCATAATGATATCCAATATGACTACATCAGGATTCTTTTCTTCAACAATTGTGAGAATCTGTTCGCCATTATAAGCTACACCAACTAGTTCAAAATCAACTTGTTCTGTAAGATACTCCTGAATAATCCCCACAAATTCCCGATTATCATCAGCAATTGCCACTTTTATTGTTTCTCTACTCAATTAAAATCCTCTCCCTGCAGTTTTCATTTTTTCCATATTAAGAGTAATTCGACAAACCTGCCCAATCACCTTCTTTTTTGGAAAAAAAAGACAGCTTATGGTATGTTTTTTTTCATTGTAAATTCGACAAAAAAACGTATACCAAATCTAAACGTCACTGTAAAAGCCAAGGGATATAAAACGGAGCAATAAATGAAATGAAAATAGCGGATAACGCCATAGCAACGCCTGCCATTGCGCCTTGCATTTGCCCTTCTTGCAAAATAGTGGCTGTACCTTGTCCATGGGAAGTCACGCCCATGGCTAGTCCTCTGGCTACAGGATTTTTTATGTTACATAAGGAAAGAAAACTTGCACCAATCATCGAACCGAGTGTGCCTGTAAATACTACAAAAGCTACGGCGATAGCTGGATCGCCACCTGTTATATTAGCAATTTCAATGGCAATCGGAGCGGTGATAGATTTCGGTGCGATCGATGTAACTATCACGATATCCAGTCCACTTAGTTTCGCCAATACTACAGCAGTGGTTAATGTAGCGACTGCACCACTGATGATACCGATTAGTATCGGTGCAAATGCTTGCCGTAGAATATGGCGATTCATATAAAGAGGGAGCGCTAACCCTACAGTAGCTGGCCCAAGTAAAAAAGTCATAATTTCTTTGCCTGGCTTATACTGTTCAAATGGTATCCCTAAACATTTCAGGATCAGAATGATAGCGGTCGTACTAAGTAGCAAAGGAGTGAGCAAGGCATTCTTGGTTCTTAAAGAAAATTCCCGACTCAACCAATAAGTACTAATTGTAATAAAAATAGTAAAAATAATGAATGCCGCGTTTTGCAAATCAGCTTTCCCCCTCTTTCATTTGATGAGATTTCATGAGGAATTGAACAACTCCTGCTGTTGTTAGCAATGCGACTAACGTACTGATGACTAGCGGCAGAAATAAGAGATGCCCTTTTTGGATGAACAAATCTCCCCATTCCATTAACTCGACTGCAATGGGAATAAAGAAAAAAGATAGATGTTTGAGTAGTGGAGTCGTTGCTGTTAATAGCCACTCTTCTTTAATGATGCCTACCGATAACAGCGTAAATAAGACAATCATTCCCAGCACAGCACCCGGTATGGGAAGATGCAAAGCATTCACTATCCATGTACTAGAATAATAGATAAGCCATAATAAAAATGTTTGCCCAATAAATTTCAATACATTTTTCAAAAAGTTTTACCTCTTTTCTGCTTTACTACTTGTGATCTCCATACCACTTTTTAGTATCTGGCATAATCTTTCTGTTGCCTTTTTTATCAGTTCAGCAGCACCCGTCATACAGTTTTCCAGCGTCATAGGACGCGAAATAATACTCATGACTCCGTTAATTCCAGACTGCAATACTTCCTCATAGCGTTCGCCTAAACTACCAGATAAACAAAAAGTTGGAACCTGATGACTCTTTGCGATTTTTGCTACACCAACTGGTGCTTTACCATAAGCAGTTTGAAAATCAGTACACCCTTCACCAGTAATTACAAAGTCTGCTGTTTTTACAATATCCGAAAACCGTACTGCCTCAAGTACGATATCAACACCTGGTAACAATTTTGCGTTGGTGAAAAATAACAACCCAGCTCCTAGACCTCCAGCAGCCCCTGCGCCTGGACAGTCAGCCACATCTCTTCCTGTAGCCTTTTTTACTATAGCAGCATAGCCAGCAAGTGCAGCATCCAGTTCTGCAATCATTTCTGGAGTGGCGCCTTTTTGCGGTCCATACACTGCACTTGCGCCGCGTGGACCACATAAAGGATTATCAACATCACAAGCCACTACAATTGTCGATTCATTCAAACGAGGATCAATCTGACTTACATCAATTTTCACTAACTGTTCTAATGCAGCTCCACCGCTTGGCAGGGAATTCCCAACGCCATCAAGGAATTTTACGCCAAGCGCCCTTGCCATTCCCATGCCTCCATCATTGGTTGCACTACCACCAATACCAATAATCAATTTACGGATTCCTCGATCAAGAACGGCTTTTATTAATTGTCCTGTGCCATAAGTAGTTGTAATACGAGGATCACGTTTTTCCGGAGGTACAAGCGGCAAGCCGGAAGCAGCAGCCATCTCAATCACTGCTGTTTCACCATCACCAAGGATTCCAAAACAAGCTTGTACAGAATCTCCTAATGGTCCAATTACTTTTTCTTCAATCAACTGACCGCCAGTAGCTACAAGAAGCGCTTCAATCGTCCCTTCTCCGCCATCTGCGATCGGCACTTTAATCACCTCAGCATCTGGGAAAATCGATAATATTCCTTCTTCCATAGCATTTGCTACATTTACCGCAGATGCACTTCCCTTATAAGAATCTGGAGCTACAACAATACGCATATCTTTCACTTCCTTTATTTAATAAAAACTCAATTCACTCTTGCTAAACACTTTTCAAAAATAAACCCTTTCATTACTCTACAAGAAATACGATTATTGTAGATAGTCAATTTGGGAACTTCAATAGAACCCCTCATCAAAAGACAAGGAGTAACTTTATCGGAATATATTTGAAAAAAGATGGAATACAAACAAATAACAACTCTGCCAAGTTAAAATAGAATAAAATTCCACATATAGAAATATAATTTCATATATTGATAATTTATTTCTAATATAGAATATATTCTATATTATTATAACAAAATCCTTCTTTTAAATAAGTATTTTACATTTGCCTTTTACAATACTTTTAGAACTATAAAACGAGCAATTCGGCACCTTCAAATTCCCTACAAAAAAAGAGCTAGAAAACGTGAAAAGTTTTCTAGCTACTTTATTTTCATTTTTGGGAACAACTCCCACTTCCATTAGCATCCAATCAACAAAGCATCCATATCCTTTTGTAGGATCATGAACAAAAACGTGTGTTACTGCACCTACAATCTTACCATTTTGGATAATCGGGCTACCGCTCATGCCTTGTACTATACCACCGGTTTTTTCCAGTAAAGATGGATCGGTCACTTTGATGACAAGTCCTTTTCCCTCAGGAGATTCTTGTAAATTAATTTTTTGAATTTCAATATGAAATCGTTCAATCTGTTGCCCATCTACCACTGTTAATATTTCAGCATCACCAATTTGAACCTGATTCATAGAAGCTACTGGTATGGCTTCAGAATATAATTCATTAGGAAGAGCATGATTCATCTTTCCATATATACCAAATTTCGTATTTTTTTGTATATTTCCTAGTAGCTTATCCTCCTCAATAAATACACCAATTTTCTCACCAGGTTGTCCCCTTATTCCCTGCTGTATGCCCGATACTGTTGCGGATACAATTTTTCCTTGCTCACAATCAATCGGTTGATTGGTATCACTATCCGTAATAATATGTCCTAAAGCACCATAAGCATGTGAGTCAGGATCATAAAAGGTTAATGTCCCTACGCCAGCAACGCTATCTCTTACAAATAATCCGATTCTATAGCGTTTTGTATCATCACATAGTACTGGTTTTAATTGAATATTCATTTGCTCTTCACCACGTTTTAAACATATATCTAATTCACTTTCTTCCTTACCACTACTATCAATCACTTCTGCCACTTGGTTATCACTTTGTACCGCAATGCCATTGATACTTAAAATCACATCACCAATATGAATTCCCGCATCTTTAGCTGGCGACACTTCGCCTTCATTTCCAGTAACAATTGGTGAAATACCAACAACAATAACACCACGAGAATGCAATACGACACCAATCGAATGACCTCCAGGAATTAATTTTAGCGAAGGTACAACATCAACCTGCACGGTTCTGATTGGTACAAGACCGAGAAACCTAAACTGCACGATAGACTTGCCTACTTTTAAGGTTTCTAAAAAAACAGGCCTAGATAATGAATAATTAGAAAGGGGCAGCTGCACTTTTATACTTTGTTCATATTCGGGACTAATACTTAGAGTTAAAGGAAAATTTACGGTAAACGAAGATTTTTCTCCTTCAATAATCCGCATATGAGGTGGCAGACCATAAATAGCACGAAACTGCGGGGAAAAACAGAATGCGATAATCAATGCAGCGATGCACATTCCAAGTATGGAACGATACTTCATGTTTATCATGCTTTTGTCATCAACCCCTTATACCCGATTTTAAGAAAAAACTTGGTTTCTTTCTCTTCTACTTTAAACATTCCCGTTTTTTTTAATGATTATTCTGTTGTTTCGGGTGTATATTAACTTAAAATCTGGTTTTCAGAGATTTTGGCGCAAAAAAAGACGCCAGCTCATGCTTGCGTCTTATTTTTCCATTTTTCTTTTTTAGAAAGTGCCGATTCAAACATTTGAGTCGCATTCTCCACTGCAATTTGTGTAATTTCATTTCCAGAAATCATTCTCGTTAATTCCAGTAGCTGCTCCTCTTTGGTCAACTGCCTAATAATCGTATACGTCCGCTTTCCATCTACCTGCTTTTGAAGATAAATATGAAGATCTGCCATACAAGCAATTTGTGGTAGATGAGTAATACATAGCACTTGTCTTGCACTAGCAATGCGAGCTACTTTCTCAGCTACCATGTGCCCCGCTTGTCCACCAATACCAGCATCGATTTCATCAAATACCATAATGCCAACGGCATCACGGTACGCACAAACTGTTTTAATTGCTAAAGCGATTCGCGAAAGCTCTCCACCTGATGCAATCTTATGTAGCATTTTAGGCTGCTCTCCTAAATTTGCTGAAAATAAAAAGGCGACTTCATTCTGGCCACTAGCAGTAAATTGAGATGTTGATGTAACTTCAATAATAAATCGAGCATTTGGCATACCCAAATCGACTAAATGTCCACAAATCTGCTTCATCAGTTCCATTGCCGATTGTTGTCTTAGCCGATCCAGTTCACTAGCTAAATCTGTCAACTTACTTTCTAATTGTTCTTGCTGTTTACCCAATTTAGCAATTTTTTGATCATAATTATTAATATCGGCTAATTCTAAGGTTGCTTGCTTATAATAAGCTAGTATCTCGGCAATCGTAGTTCCATACTTCTTTTTTAATTTATAAATTACATCTACACGCTCTTGCAGTTCGGCTAAATACTGCGGATTAAATTCAATTTCATCACCATAAGTTCGCAGTTCCGTACAATGTTCCTCTAACTGATATAAAGCATCACTAACCCCTGTAAGTTGACTTTGCACTCTTGGATCATAACGAACCGCAATTTCGAGTTCACGTTTTACCTCTGCCAAATCCGATAAAACACCACTTGAGCCATCACTACCTTGGTCGAGCAGTATGTAAGCACGGTTTAGCGCACTCGCAATTTTTTCAGCATTCGCGAGTACCAGTATTTTCTGTTCTAGTTCTTCATCCTCATGTAATCGTAAGGTAGCAGCAGCAATTTCTTGAGTTTGCCAATTCAGCATATCAATTCGTTGCGCTCGTTCTCGTGAGTTTTGTTCAAGCAATGAGAGTTCTTTGATTAATTCTAGCCAACTATTATACGTTGCGCGATACTGTTCAAGCACCACTTTTGTTGTATCATCTAACGCATCTAGCATTGTTAAATAGGCCTCTGGTCGCAGTAAAGCTTGATTTTCATGTTGTCCATGCATATCAACCAGTTTTTCGCCAATCTGGCGTAACGTACTCACCGTAATATGGCAACCATTGATTAAAATGGTATTCTTCCCCTGACGCGAGAAACGACGACTGATAATAATCGCTTTATCATCATCCACCATTATGCCTTGCTCTTCTACTAAATTATGAATAGAAGGTAGCTGTGAAATATCAAATACCGCTTCAACACGAAAAAAATCACAACCAGTACGAATCGAATCTACGGAAGCTCTACTGCCTAAAATAACACTTACTGCATCGATGAGAATTGATTTACCGGCCCCTGTTTCTCCTGTGAGTATATTGAGACCATCATCAAACTCCACCATAGCCTGTTCAAGTAATGCAAAGTTAGTAACAGCCAATGATTTTAACACTTTTTTCGCTCCTACCCTTTAATTTGATAATGCCAGTAATTTTGTCATAACCTTCGATACGGCATCCATCGGTTTTACTACGACCAATATATTATCATCACCAGCTACAGTACCAATGATATCTGGCCATTTACTATTATCAATAGCCGCAGCTACGGCCTGAGCAGTTCCTGGCAATGTTTTGATCACCACAATATTTCCACTATGATCCATGCCAACAACAGAATCTTGGAAAATCCGCTCCATCCGGGGCTGTAAAAAAGCAGAATTACTTTCTACAGGAAAGGCATACCGATAACGTCCTTCCCCGACGGGAACTTTAATCAACATTAATTCTTTAATATCCCGCGATACAGTCGCTTGTGTCACTTTAATTGATTCTTTGCACAATGCTTCTGCTAATTCTTCTTGTGTCTCAATGATATGGTTTTCAACAATTTTTTTTATAGTAGCGTGCCGTAATGTTTTCAAGCACCTCAGCCCCCTTGCTTTTTCAAGTACCTGCCGTATATCTGACTGCCTCAAAAATTAGCATCTGCTTTACCTTTCCACAATTTAGTACGCAACGTTTCATAGTAATTTCTGCCACTTAATTTAATAAATTGAGCTCTAAAGGGTGCAGGTTTAACAAGCACCGTATCGTCCGGCAATAAATTATAAATAATTTGTCCATCAATTGTTAGTACCGCATTGTCTTGATTTGAGACCATACTTAGTTTAATCTCTTCCTGTCCGGAAACAACTAGCGATCTAGTATGTAACGCATGAGGGCAGATAGGTGTTAACACAATTACTTTTAACGTAGGATTGATAATCGGGCCACCTGCTGATAAAGAATATCCTGTAGAACCAGTAGAAGTAGCAACAATCAAACCATCTGCTGCATAATTAGCTGTTAATTCATTATCAATATACAATCTTAATTTCATCATCCGAGAAACACCGTTTGTAGTAATCACTACATCATTCAGAGCCACAGAGACAGGAATCGTCTTTCCCTCACGAATCACTGCCGCATCAAGCATTAAACGTTCTTCAATCTGATATTCTCTAAGAATCAATTTATCTAATGCTACGCTCAAATCAGACAATTCAATTTCTGTCAAAAAGCCTAACTGTCCCATATTGACTCCGCAAATCGGTATACCAGCAGCAGCAATTTCTCTAGCGGTATTCAGTAAGGTTCCATCACCGCCAAGCGTGACAGCTATTTTAATTTGATTGATCATTGTTTCATGGCTACAAGCCAAATCTAAATAACCCATTTTTTGAGCAGTCTCATTTGATAATAAAACCCGCACACCGCGTTCCTTAAAATACTGGATCGTCCATCCTAATACCTTAATAACAGCAGGCTTCTTAATATTTGGAAATATCCCTATTGTTAACACGCTTAATCCTCCATTATCAAAATGCATAATAAGGATCAATCATCATCGATCATTTATCATACATATCAACTTCCTTACATATCACAGTATTCGATTTTTCTTATACTGCATTGGTATGGGCTTCGGTTACAATTTTTTCAATCAAGTCACTATCGACGATTAGATCACTCGAAAAATTCCCCAAATACACAAGGTATTCTATATTGCCTTCTGGCCCTTTCACTGGAGAATAAGTAAGGCCCATTACTGAGAATCCAAGTCCATAGCTAGCACTCACAATATTTTCGATAACTTCGATATGAACAATTGGATCTTTGACAACACCTTTTTTCCCAACTTTGGCTCGTCCAGCTTCAAATTGCGGCTTAATCAAAGCGACTACTATGCCCAGAGGTGATAATAACGTTTTAACAACAGGAAGGACTTTCGTTAATGAAATAAATGCGACATCAATAGAGGCAAAATCTAAAGGCTGTCCCAAATCTGCAGTGGTCACATTGCGAATATTCGTACGTTCCATATTGACTACCCGCTCATCCGTCCTAAGAGACCAAGCCAATTGACCATAACCAACATCAATCGCATATACACGCACTGCACCATTTTTCAATGCACAATCGGTAAATCCACCTGTGGAAGCACCAATATCCGCCATTACTTTACCTGTAAGATCAATAGTAAAATGTTCTAGTGCCTTTGCTAATTTCAAGCCACCACGACTGACATAGCCAATACTATCACCCGTAACAACAATATTGCCTTCAGCTGGCACCATTGTACCAGCCTTATCAACCCGTTGACCATTCACAAAGACTAAACCTGCCATAATGCAAGATTTAGCTCGTTCACGACTAGAAACCAATCCTTTTTCGACTAATAAAACATCTAAACGTTCTTTCTTCATTATACTCACCGCATTCCAAATCTCTTCATAAAGGAACTTACTTTTGTTGCAATACCTTCGCCGTCCAAGCCGTACTTCTCTAACAATTGATTTCGTTTCCCATGTTCAATAAATTGATCAGGAAATCCCAGCCGTAACACTTTAACCCCATATAGGTTTTGCTCATTGATAAATTCAAGCACGGCTGAACCAAAGCCACCAGCTAAAATATTATCTTCAACTGTAACAATAATTCCTACATCTCGCGACAAAAGTCGTAGCATCTGTTCATCTAAAGGTTTGATAAACCTAGCATTAACAACTCCCGCCCTAATGCCTTGAAGTTCTAATAACTCACTGGCCTGGCAACACGGCTGCACCATAACACCAGCAGCAAAGAATACAACATCATTGCCGCGTCTTAACTGTTCAGCAGCACCAATCGCCAGTTGCGAGCATGGTTTATCAATCGGAACACCTAGTCCACTGCCGCGCGGATAACGAAGCGCAACGGGACCATTCATCTTCGTTGCCGTCAAAATCATATTTCGCAGTTCATTTTCATCTTTGGGCGCCATAAATACAAGATTGGGAAGATGGCGCAAATAACTATAATCAAATACTCCATGATGTGTTGGTCCATCTTCACCAACAATCCCTGCACGATCTAAGGCTAATATAACGGGAAGCTTTTGCAAACAAACATCATGTAATATTTGATCATATGCTCGTTGGGCAAAGGTAGAATAAAGAACCACGACTGGTTTCAATCCTCTTATTGCCATACCTGCCGCCATTGTAACCGCATTCTGCTCAGCAATTCCTACATCAAAAAAGCGATCAGGAAACTCATTTGCAAATTTTTTAAGACCCGTACCTTCTGGCATCGCTGCTGTGATTGCTACAATACGTGGATCTTCCTTTGCCAAAGCAATCAGTGTATCGCCAAAAACACTAGTATAAGTCGGATTATTGCCGCTTTTGAAGACTTCACCTGTTTCGACACAATATGGTCCAACACCGTGAAATTTACCTGGGTTACATTCTGCAGGCTTATATCCCTTTCCTTTACAGGTAAGAATATGGATCAATATCGGCCCTTGCATACCTTTTGCTTTTTCCAGAACCTCAGTCAAAATCGTTAAATTATGTCCATCAATAGGACCGATATAATTAAAACCCAATTCTTCAAATAACATACCAGGTACTAATAAGTAACGTACACTATCCTTTAATCTCTCTACAGTCCGCACTACATGCTCACCAATGCTTGGAATCTTGCGCAATAAAAATTCAATATCTTTTTTTACTTTCTTATAAGAAGGTTCCGTCCGCATTTTGGATAAATACTCAGAAATGGCACCAACATTTTTAGCAATCGACATCTCATTATCATTGAGAATAACAATCATATTGGTTCCTGTATGTCCCGCATGATTTAAAGCTTCATAGGCTTGTCCACCCGTTAATGATCCATCACCAATTACGGCAATGACGTTATTTTTTCCGCCCTCTATATCACGGGCTAGTGCCATGCCTAGAGCTGCTGATATAGATGTACTAGAGTGTCCTGTACCAAAAGAATCATGCTCACTTTCACTCGGCTTAGGAAAACCACTAATCCCATCAAACTGGCGTAATGTAGAAAACTTACTATATCTACCCGTTATGATTTTATGTACATAAGCCTGATGACCAACATCCCATACTATCTTATCAACAGGGCTATTAAAAACTTTATGTATAGCAAGAGTCATTTCAACGACGCCTAAATTTGGTGCCAAATGACCACCCGTTTCTGAAACGGAACAGATTAGAAAATGTCTTATTTCTTCCGCTAACAGTTGCATTTTTTCAATCGAAAATTTTTTTAAATCTTGAGGACTGTTAACGCTCTCAAGTATTGTTTTCAAATGTAACGACCTTCTTTCGGTAACAACCCATACTTTATTCAACCATTATATCATATACGAATCTCTTTACTGTACGCTTTCATTATCTAAAAAAACTATTAAATCCATAAGCCATTATAATTCCGAGTAAGGCTCCTGCAAATACCTCAATTGGCGAATGTCCTAATAATTCTTTTAACGTGATATCACGTACCGTATGTTCCACTCGTAATTGCCTAACTAGTTTATTAATGACCTTCGCCTGCTTACCAGCTGCTCTACGTACACCAGTAGCATCATACATCACGATACCTGCCAGTACAATAGCAACGGCAAATAAAGACGAAGAAAAACCATCATGTAACCCTACAGCCCATGCTAAACTTACAATTAAAGCAGTATGGGAACTCGGCATTCCACCAGCCCCTACTAACCGCTTTAAATTTACAGTACCATGTTTCCAGTAAGAAGTAAAAGTCTTAAGAATTTGTGCACTGAGCCAAGCAGTCAAAGCCGTTGTTAATATAATATGATCTGCTAGTACAGCTACCAGTTCTGTCACTATAAGCACCTCAATTATCTCGGATTAGTAGAGACCTCACCATTTCACGCAAAATATCAGCTTCCGTACCAAATTGTTGTAATGCTTCTAACGCATTGTTGACAGCCTGATCGGCCATCATTTTCGCTTTTTCTAGCGAAAATAACGTCACATAAGTAGCTTTGTGATTTTTAATATCACTACCAACAGGTTTACCTATTTTCTCCTGCGAACCGATTACATCCAAGATATCATCGGTAATCTGAAAAGCTAGCCCAAACTGCTTGGCATACCTTGTAAGTGCTGCGACCTGCCATTCATTCGCCCCGGCTAATTGCGCCCCTGCTCTTATCGCAGCTACAAATAATGCTCCTGTTTTCCCTTGATGCATAAGTTCTACCGTCTTAAGATCAATCGTTTTTCCTTCCGAATCTAGATCGATAACTTGACCACCTACCATGCCATACGCACCAGCAGCTGTGCTAATTTCGCCAACAACCTTTACGATTACATCGGATGAAGCAGCGTGCTGGGCAAGCATGGTGGTAAAAGCAGCTGTTAATAACGCATCACCAGCTAAAATCGCTATGCCTTCGCCAAAAACCTTATGACTTGTCAATTTTCCTCGGCGATAATCATCATCATCCATCGCTGGTAAGTCATCATGAATTAAAGAGTAGGTATGAATCATTTCGAGTCCACAAGCAACAGGAAGATAATCCGCGCCGACTCCTCCGACTGCATCAGCAGCCGCCATTAATAGTATCGGACGTAACCTCTTCCCCCCAGCAAATAAACTATAGCGCATGGCGTCGAATATAATGGGTGGATATACGTTTTCATTAGGAATAAATTCCGCTAATCTTTGATCAATCAATTTACACTTGTCTTGACAATATCGCTTTAACATCATTCATCCTCCTGTAATACCAGTGGCTTTTCTATGATCTTGCCTTGTTCATCGGATAAAATTTTATCAATTTGCTGCTGCGCATTATTTAATTTACTTAAACATTTTTTTGATAAAATCACGCCTTCAGCAAAATTTTCTAGCGATTCATCTAACGATAGTTCTCCTCGCTCTAGTTGCTTGACAATTAATTCCAATTTTTCTAACGCTTCTTCAAAACATATCTCATCTTGATTATCTTTCTTCTTGGCGCGTGCCATATTTCCCCTCCTGCGTCGTAATGACTTCAACATTCATCGTACCTTGATTGACCACAACTTCCAGTTGTTGCCCCGGCTGCACACCGCGAACATCATGAACCAGTTTGCCAGTAGCGTCACGTACAATACTGTATCCCCGCCCAAGTACAGCTAAGGGGCTCAGCATCGCTAATTTTTCCCCAGTAATTTCAAACTGATGCTGTTTATTTTTAACAATTTTCTTGATCGATTGATCTAGCTCTTGTATGTAACTATCAAGAATTTGTTGTCTGCTTCTCAAAAAATCATCAGGATATTGTAGTACCCTGCTATCGGCTATTTTCCCTAGGCGTATACGATTATTTTTTAATACACTACGAGCATGATTCTCAAGCATATTTTTTAAAGTAATAATATATTTGCTCAGTTCGCAAACATCCGGTACAACTAATTCTGCTGCCTGAGATGGTGTTGCCGCTCGCTTGTCGGCAACAAAATCAGTTAAGGTATAATCCGTCTGATGCCCAACTGCTGAAACAATAGGAATCACAGAAGCCGCAATGGCTCTTACAACTCTTTCATCATTAAATGCCCATAAATCCTCGATCGAACCACCGCCACGCCCCACAATGATGACATCTACATGAGCTAATGTATTGAATACCTCAATGGCATGTACAATTTGCATCGGTGCTTCTTCCCCTTGTACTAATACGGGATATAATTGAAGCGTTATTGCAGGATGACGTCTTTTGGATACTGTAATAATATCACGAAGTACTGCACCCGTTGCCGAAGTAACAATTCCTACTGTTTGAGGCAATAACGGTAATGGTTTTTTATAAATTTCAGAAAATAACCCTTCTGCTTCTAACTTCTCTTTTAATTGAGCAAAAGCTAAGCTTAACTCACCAATGCCTTCTGGCACTAATTGTTCTGCATATAATTGATATTGCCCATCTCGCTCAAATACTGCAATTTTACCGCCAACAATCACTTTCATACCATCCTTAGGATCAAACTTTAGAAACTGAGCGCGACTTTTAAACATTACAGTTTTAATTGTAGCATTGCTGTCTTTGAGCGTGAAATAGCAATGCCCTGAATAATGCCGTTTGAAATTTGATATTTCGCCCCGCACAAACACAGCCGTCAGCTTTGCGTCATACTCAAAAATTTGCTTTATGTATTTTGTAATTTCACTGACACTAAATATATTCATAAACAACCTCTACACATTAATGTAACATACGTTGTACTAAGAAACATACTACTTCTGATACAGCAAAAAAGCCAGACAAAAGTCTGGATAATTTTTTTCAATATCACTACCGAACTATACCTTTTTCTTGATTAAAGCACCCAATATACCATTCACAAAGCGGCTTGATTCTTCAGTGCCAAACAACTTCGCCAATTCAACCGCCTCATTAATCACTACATTCGGCGGTAAGTCTTCACTACCAAAATTCATTTCATAAATAGCCATTCGGGCAATATTGCGATCAATACCAGCCATACGATCAATTTTCCATTCCATAGAAACGTTGGCAATTACATCATCAATTTCTAACAAATGTTCTTGAGTACCGCGAACTAGATCCTCTGTATATGTCTTTGTATGTTCAGATAAACTACTATTTTCACTTAATACAGCCTGCAATGCCTCATCTTGGGTTGTATTATTATAGTCTAGTTGAAACAAAGTTTGCAATGCCATTTCTCGAGATTTTCTACGACTCATAATTTTCCTCTTTTCTAATCATTACTATATTTTAATATGTACTACTATATTACCGATAATAACCAGGTGGCAATAATTTCCCTACTATATCCATGATATCTTCTTTCTCATCAATTCGCTTACCTACAATATAACCAGATATCATACATAACATAACAAACATGGTGTGAAAAAATCCAAAAACAAGAATAAATATACCAACAAACATTCCAACCACAAGACCTGTGATTTTACCACTATGCTGTTGCCATATTTCTACTACCAATTCAGAATTCATATTTCCCACCCCTTTTACTCAACGCGCTGTTTCGCTTTAAAGTCATTTGAGATATTTTCTACTAAAATCTCAACATCTGCGATTTCAACGCCAACGGTATTTTTAATATAATCATGAATACGCTGTTGCAATTCAGCTGAAATGCTTGGCACATGAACTTCAGGACTCACGACTGCGTTAATCGATACCTTCAGCCCTCTTTTATCATGAGAAACGCGAACTTTTGCCCCCCGAACTCCACGTGTATTTCGCGAAGTTTTCTCCACTAGATTTTTGATAGCATCCAGTGAAATATGTACATCCCCGATATCATTGTGATGAACAATGGTATCTTTTAAGCAACGAGAACGCATCCCTGCTAATAACAATCGAATACTTACCAATAAAAACACCGCTCCTACTAAACCAGCTTCCCATTGTTCGCTGATATATAAAACGCCTGTCCAAACGAGCTCTAAAGGAATCAGGCGCAAAGAAAGCAACATCACGCCTAAGGAAAGAAAAGCCAGTAATAATGTATAAATAGATAAAATAATGCGATCAATAATACTCATTGTATAGCTCCTTTCTAGAATACTATTGCAATATCCTGTTTAACGTACACGAATATCTTCATCTTTTCCATCTTGATGAAACCCTACACCTTGCACATGTACATTCACTTCTACAACATCAAGCCCCGTCATTGACTCAATTCCTTTTTTTACACTTTCCTGTACTCGTAGTGCAATATCCGGTATACGTACACCATACTCAACAATAATATATAAATCTACTGCTGCTTCACGCTCACCAACTTCTACTTTTACACCTTTTGATAGATTTTTCTTACCGAGCATCTCAGCAATACCACCAACTAAACCTGCGCTCATTCCTGCTACACCAGAAACTTCAGTAGCAGCCATACCAGCGATAATGCCTACTACTTCATCAGCAATTCGAATTGAACCAACATCATTGTTTTCCATTTTCTCATTAGGCTCTCGTTTTTCCATTCTCAACCCCCCATTCGAAATACTGCTTATATTATTACTATTATAGTATCGCATATATATTACCACTTATTATAACAAAGATTTTTCATCTTTACAAACAAGCAAAGTAAAAGACCTAGCTTGCGCTAAGTCTTTTGATCAAGATATGAATATAAAGCCCTCTGCTCGAACTTAAGGCTTGGCACTAATTGAAATATCTTCCACTTTCACACCTGCAATTCGGCTAATCACATCGGCTACCTGCACTACTTCTTCACGTGATAACGAAGTCGCTTTGATGATAGCACTCACTGAATGTTCGCGAATAAATACTAATGAATCCGCAAACCCCCTAGCCTTGATTAAACTTTCCATTTCTGTTTCTTTTTGTTTTTCTGTAATCATTTTTAATACACTATCTTGCGCATGCGTCCTGGATTCATCATTTTTAGCATTTTTAATACTTTCTCTAAGAAAATCAGAGCGTTCACTGCGTATTTTATCTCTTTCCAAGCGATATTCAGTAAAAAAGTCAGGACTATTTACAGGTATAATCGGCTCGACTGTAACAGACTTGGTTACTTGCATCGCAGTAGAACGATCCACTTTGGACTGTAATAGATATTCATTCGCACCAATCCCTAGCATCAGTATGACTACAATCACCGTTCCAATTAGCAGTACTATTTTTCTATTAATGCTACGTAAAATCAATATTTTCACGTTATACTCACTTCCTTTGTGCTAATACTGTAATCTTATATGGAGGAATACCCAGTCCCGCCTCTACAGCTTTTGTTAAATTAGCCTTAACCGCAGAATCATATGCACCATCGGCAATCACCAATACCCCTTTAATCATCGGTTTAATTTCTTGTACAATCACTGGACGATCTACTCCATTTTCTTTACTAAGTAAAATTTGCTCACTTTCCTTTGTTTCAGTAGTAGTCCGAATGCCCCCACCTGTATCTTTTTCCTGAGTAACTTTACTTTCTTTTGTTCTATTCTTAGCATGTTCCTGTATACTACTATTTTCCACTGTAATCGTAACCGCTACCGTACCTGCACCTTTTACTCTCGATAAAATAATTGTCATTTTTTCTTCGAGTGCATCTTCATAACTACGATTGATCGGCGTATTACTTTTGACAATTTCAGTAGGAATGTCAGGACTAGTTTTCGATGATAGACGATCGAGTATCCCGCCCGATAACAATAATATAACACCTAAGATTCCTAGCCAAATCAAACGAGTGTTGATCACACCATCTTTTAATAATTGCTGCGGCCATATTTTTTTAGCTGCTGTGATCATATTCTCGAAACTATTCATATGTGTTTTACCTCCTTTTTATGAATGTAATACTTGTATCTCAATGATTTCTTTTGGTACCTGATACATTTCTATGATCCTTTTTTTTATCTTATTTTGCAGTTCTACATCTAGTAGCCCCGTTGCTGGCGCCTGCTCACCAATGGATATTTTCTCTACCTTTGTAGCAGCAGGAGTTCCTGGTGCGATGTACACTACAATACTACTTAGCTTATTATGATTTCCTTGCTGCGTATCCACTACTACTTTCGCATCAGCCACACCATCAAAGGCTACGACCATCACTTTCATCTGCTGCGCTAATTCTTTTTTATAAATTTCAAACGTCAACTCTTCACGCTCTTTCGCAGCAATTTTTGCATGATCAAGGATGAAACTTGTTTGCGAGGAGCTGGCACTTATCGCGGGCATCTGAGTCGGCATAACATGATGTTGTATCATATCAATCACTGGATTTAAAATTGCGAGCATGACAAACAGCCCCATAATGACCCGCACAAAACGTTGCATACTGTTACTCGGCAATAAAAGTTCTAAAAATGTAGCAAATAACACAACAAAAATAATATATTTAACCCAATTCGCAAATACAGGGATCATCTTAAACACCTACCTTAACATCATCGCTGCGCTACCAGTGACAACAATCATCGTAATGGCTAAAAAAAACATCAATGCGACCACCACTACCGCTCCAAATACCAATAACAAATTATTTCCGATAGAATCAAGACAATTCGCCATATTCTCATCACCCATTGGTTGTATTAAAGCACCCGAAATTTTGATCACCACAATGAGTGATAATAATTTAAATAACGGAAATAAACAAATCATACCAATGACAATCACACCAAAAATTCCTATTGCATTTTTTAGCAGTAAGGAGGCCCCCATTACCACTTCTACTGTATCGGCTAGGACTTTGCCAACAACAGGCAAAAAAGTCGCCGTAGCAAACTTGGCGGTTCGCAAGGTAAGTCCATCAGCCACACTCCCCGTCGCTCCTTGAATGGTGATTACCCCAATAAATAACATCATACTAAAGCCAAGTATCATCATACCTGCTTGTTTGAATATCTTGGCTAAATGACTCAAACGATATTTGGTCGATAAAAAATTCAAACAATCAAGAATCGAGGTTAATAACAAAAGTGGTAACACTACCTCCTTAATAATAATGCTGATACTACTAATCATAAACAACATAAATGGTGTAAACAGGGCCGCTGATGTTAATGCTCCAATACCTGCAAGTAGTGAGATGAGTAGCGGCAATAATGCTTCCATAAAGCCCACCATATACCCGACTGTCTGATTTGCGAGCGTCACAGCATTATAAAATACAGTAAGAACAATTACTGCCATAAAAGTAAAACAAACACTATATGCGAGTAACGAAATACCTGATTTCTCAAATGAACTTTGTAGATTTTGTAATAATGCACATAAAACAGCCAAAAATAATATCTTGCCGATTAAATGAATATTTGCAGATAGTTCCTTAAATAAATTGGCAGCGATTCTTGTCCATAATTCTTGCCAGTTTAAATGTAACCCATGAGTTGCAATTTCTTTAATAGTAGTACTATCAAGAGTTGGAATATCTCCATTTAGTTCCTGATTGATCCTACTAATAAATTGATTGATTTGCTCCGTCGATATTTTCTCTAATAATTGTTGTTCCATTTCCTTATGATCAGGAGGGTTTGCTAAAATGGTACTAGTACTCATTAATAATATTACAAGTACCATCATTATTTTTTTCATTATTATTCCACCTTAAGGAATCAATCTCACAATGGTATCGAGTACCAATGCAATAATCGGAATTGCCATCACCATCACCATCACTTTGCCAGCAAATTCAATTTTCCCAGCTACCGTTCCTTCGCCAGCATCTCGGCATACTTGTGCCCCAAATTCAGTCACATATGCAATACCAATGATTTTCAAGATGGTATTGAGATACATTTGACTAATATTTGCTTTTTCCGCCATATCACGAAATAACTGTAATACAACACTTATTTTATTTAATACCAGTAAAAAAATAATGGTTGCCAAAGCCAAACTAAGTTGCAGAGCGATTTCTGGCCGTTGTTGCTTAATGATTAAAATTAGTAATGTCACCACAAAACAAAGGCCAATAATTTGAATGATTTCCATACGTTGCACTCCTTAGAATAACTTAAAAACATCTTGTACCGTATTGAACAATCGGCCTAATAATTGGACAACCCATAACAACACAATGGTAAACCCCGCTAATGTACACAAATGAGCCATATCTTCTTTACCAGCCTGTTTTAATGCAGTATGAAAAACTGAAACCAATATACCAACACCAGCAATCTTAAATAATATATCAAGTCCCATGATAGCCTCCTTTGCCATTGGCATATTTTTATCTTTTATAACAATAAAATTACGACAGCAAGTCCTGAGCAAACTCCTAGGTAACGATACATTTTCGTATTAAGATCACGGATGCGCGCCGCTTCAGTCTCTAATTTTTCTAATTGCTCGATAATCATTGATAAATACTGTCCTTGCTCGTGGCGGTTCATGACTCCTAAATTTGCCCCTAGTACTTCTAGCACCTCTAGTTCTTCTTTCTGTAATAACAAACGCCCTTGTAAATCCTCAAGCACGATATGAATAGCCTGCCCAGGAGATAGCACACCATTTTCTTGTAATAGCGCCGCTGTATGATGAAAAAAATCAGCGACGGGGCCTTCTATACCATGAGTACACTGCAACAACGCTTCATCTAGTGGTAAGCAAGCATACGTGATATACGATTTTAATGATCCCAAACAACTTACCAGTTGCCGGATATGTTTGGGTCGCCCACTACAACGGGCTGCTAATTGTAAACCAATCAATGAACTTACTGCAATCACCAACGCTCCTCCTATGATTTTTAGCCACATAATTCAACTGCTCCTTTCTGCATAATTACCAGTAGATCATCTCTATAAGGCACTCCATAATACCTTACTTTGTTTACTATCAATGATCTGTTCGATTGTACCAATTCTTGGTTTATCACTCAGCACCACATACCGATCAAAATACTTATATTGTATTAATTCCCCCACATAAGGACGTTGTAATACTTCCTGAACATCTCGTCCATGTACAGTGGCAAGTACACTAACGCCAGCATGCAAGGCTTCTCGCACAGCATAGACATCCTCAGCCCGTCCTAATTCATCTGTAGCAATTACCGCTGGCGACATAGACCGAATGAGCATCAACATCCCACTTGCTTTCGGACAAGCATCTAGCACATCGGTACGTCTACCTAAATCTACTGTAGGTATGCCATGTTTACAGGCTGCAATTTCGGATCGTTCGTCTACAACTCCGACTTGCAAGCCTCTACATTCTTTATTGCCTGTACTAATTTTGCGAATTAAGTCACGTAGTAGTGTCGTCTTACCACAGCATGGAGCTGAAATTATCAGGGTACTAACAATGCGATTCCCACTGGCAATCAGATATGGAAAAATAGGATCACTGCAACCTTGTATTTCTCTAGCGATACGAATGTTAAGGGAACTAATGTTTTTTAGTGCCTTAATTTCACCCTCATCAACGATTGCCTGTCCAGCGAGCCCCACTCGATGTCCACCATGTATTGTGATAAAACCCATTTTTAATTCTTGTTCAAATGCATACATTGAGTTTCTACTCATCAGCTGCAATGCTTTATTAATATCTTCTTTGCTACATATATAGGCTCTAGTTCCCTCTGTCAAAATCTTTCCTGTAGAACTTAGCATAATATCTACATTCCCTAGTACTAGTAATAATGGTTGATTCACTCGCAAACGAATTTCTGTTATATAACCTAACTGATCACTAGATACCCCGCTAATGATCGCCACCAAATGCGGCGGCAATGCTGGATATATAAATTTTTCTAACATATTTTGATGTTTATTATTTCTGCTATTATTCATGTACTACCCATCCTTTCTTTATATAGATATGGAATAAAAACAAATATATGCCAATAAACAAAAAAAAATCCCGGCTAACCGGGATTTCAAAACAACTACTCTATTAGATTCCTGGGTGAATACCATAGCGAAGGGTATTGCCTGAACTAGAATGCATATCTTCGTCATCCATACCTACATTAGAAATTTCTAACGTACTATCATAGACCGTCTCCCCACAATGAGGACATGAAACTTCTACATCATCATCGTCTTCTAAGATATCCGATTCAAAACTAACCGTTTCACGGCAAGAAGGACACTGCACCTCTACAAAGTCATCATGATCCACATCTTCGTATACTTCCTCTTCTAAATCCGTTAAATCTTCATCCATACTTTCCACATAGGTTTCTAAATCTTCCTGCACCAATTGGATATTATTAAACTCTTGCGCCATATCATCAAGAACGTCAATGATATTGATTAACAATTTTCCTTCTGCAGAAGCAGAACTCACATTAAGCCCTTGAGTTAAGCCTTGCAGATAAGCAACTCTTTCTTTAATATTTCCCATAGATACACCAAACCCCCTTACTAACTATTTTTACTAGGCTAATCATATTATGTCCAATAAATAAACCGTTCATTCGTCATGTTTTTTAATTGTTACCACTACTTATTCTGGTTAAATTTTTGCGTATCTATGCGTATAAAACAATAAAAAAAGTGCTGTATTCTTATCATGTAAGAATACAGCACGATGATGCCCTGTTATGCTCTTTCCAAATACTCACCAGTACGAGTATCAACCCGTAGAACATCACCAATATTGATAAATAATGGCACACGCACTACACAGCCAGTTTCCATTTTTGCAGGTTTTGTACCACCTGTTGCAGTATCGCCACGGATTCCAGGATCGGTTTCAACAACTTCCAATGAAACAGCAACTGGTAGATCAACACCAATAATATTGCCTTGGAAAAACATAATATTAATTTCCATATTTTCTTTCAGATATTTTACAGCATCTCCGAGTTGTTCTGCTGTCACTTCACTTTGTTCATATGTTTCATTATCCATGAAATTGTATTGACCATCATTTTCATATAAGAATTGCATTGCACGATTGTCAATACGTGCCTTAGGAAATTTTTCATTTGGATTAAAAGTACGTTCTACAACCGCACCACTTTTTACATTTTTCATCTTTGTACGTACGAAAGCAGCACCTTTACCAGGTTTTACATGCTGAAAGTCCACTATTTGCCAAACGTTGTTATCAATTTCAATTGTTGCCCCTGTACGAAAATCTCCACAAGAAATCATTCTATTACCTCCATTATTGTTATTACTATTACTTAATTTCTATCAGTTTTTTGCTACTAGCAGTCAAAATTTGACAACCATCAGCACTAACCAATACCGTATCCTCAATACGTACTCCACCCTGATCAGGCAGATAAATCCCTGGTTCTACTGTTACCACCATATTTTCCATGATCATTGTCTCTGCAGCTGCCTGTGAAAGTCTGGGTTCTTCATGGATATTAAGCCCCAAACCATGCCCTAAACCATGTCCAAAATATTCACCAAAACCAGCATCTACAATAATCTTTCTAGATATAGCATCTATCTCTTTACCAGTTTTACCTGGTGCAACAGCCTGTACACCTGCTAATTGAGCTGTTAAAACCACTTCATAAATTTCGCGCTGCCACTCAGTAGCTGTTCCTATACAGATCGTCCGAGTAATATCAGAATGATATCCCTGGTACACAGCACCGAAATCCATGGTTACAAAATCACCAAACTCAATTATCTTTTGCGAAGCCTTACCATGGGGCATTGCACCCCTTTTTCCTGAAGCCATAATGGTATCAAATGCAGGTTTTTCTGCGCCAAACTTTCCCATGTAATATTCAAGTTCTAAAGCTACTTCCTGTTCGCTCATTCCCGGTTTAATAAATGTTAAAATATGAGAAAAAGCATGATCCGCAATTTCCACTGCCTTTTTAATCGCTGTAATTTCTTTTCTATCTTTTACTTTCCGCAACGCATCAAGTTTAACAGGAAATAAATTTAAAGACGGCATATACTCACTTAATTTTGTATACATCTCATATGTAACAAAATCATCTTCAAAACCAATCGTAGCACAATCATTTTTTTTAGCAATTTCCGCCAGAACCTCATATGAATTCGCATGATAGCGGGAAACTTCAAAAAGCTTAGCTTCCATCGCAGCCTGCTCTACATAACGAAAATCAGTTAACAAATAATTTTGATCTTCTGAAATAAACAACATCCCTGCTGAACCACTAAAACCGCTAAAATAACGTCTATTTTCTGGTTTATTGATCACAATACCATGCAAGCTATGCTCACTCATAAATCTACGAAGTTGTACTAATCTGTTTTTCATAGTAACAATCATTGCCTATGTTGCGGCAATTACCTCCAATGTGAAAGGTTAACTCGTTATATTTTAACATAAATTTATTTTATTGCCTAGAATATTTTTTGCTATTATTGAATATTATTGAATATATATTGTTAACGCGCTACTAATTCTTGAATAACTTCACCGAATATTGGTGCTGCTATATCGCCACCAGACATACCATCCTCAACAAATACTACGACTGCATATTGCGGATTAACAAGCGGTGCATAACCAGCAAACCAGGCATGACTAATCCCCTGACCCGTCATACTTTTTCGTCCTGTTTCTGCAGATCCTGTCTTTCCGGCCGAACCGCCCTCCTCTACATAAGCACTCTGCCCTGTACCATAGCGCGTAACAGCCATCATCATGCTTTGCAGCTCTTTTGCTGTTGTTTTTGACAATATCCTCTTACTTTCTCCCCGTTGATATTCTTTTATCACTACACCATCTGCATTTGTTAATTTACTAACCAAGTGTGGATCGACTTTAACACCATCATTGGCAATCGTTGCAACGAGCGAAACAACTTGCAGTGGTGTCGCCTCAAATTCGCCTTGCCCAATCGCCAGGTTCGCAAGTTCGCCAGAATACATTTGGTCTGCTATTGGCAAATTACCAGCCGCCTCACCAGTAAAATCCAAAGAAGTCTTATGACCAAACCCAAATTTCTTCGCGTAAGAAACTAATTTGTCCGCACCTAATTGTAAACCAATTTGAATAAATATAGGATTGCTAGAATAAGCTAATGCCTCTGTAAAGGTAAGTTGTCCACGTCCACCTTTCTGATAATCCCAACCATTAAAACGCAAATGTTCAACCTCAATAAATCCAGAATCAAAGAAGATTTGATCAGGAGTAACGATATGGCTCTCCAAAGCTGCAGCGGCAGTTACAAGCTTAAATACCGATCCAGGTTGATACGAGAGTATTGCCCGATTGAGTAGTGGTGTTGCACTTTGCGCTAAGTAATTCTCAATATGATTGGCATCAAAATTAGGACGCGAAGCCATCGCGAGCACTTCTCCTGTAGCTGGTTGTAATATCACAACAGCCCCCTTGATTGCATGTCGGTCCATTATACTCTCCACAATACTTTGAATGCCTCGATCGATAGTCAGTACCACATTGCTAGGCCTTGCCCCAGCTGGTAAGCGTAAACGCTTATATCCGATCCCAGGAATGATTTTCCTTCTAGCATCAACTACAACTGCTGCATATTCTGGCTGATCCCCCCGCAGTACATCATCATATATACTTTCAATACCACTGATACCTTCATTATCTGCATCATTAATATATCCTGTTACATGGGTAGCGATCGATCGATAAGCATATCTACTCTTTTCTGGCACGACCATAACCCCTGGCAAATGTAATGAGTTAATTTTTTTCCCAGTCATCGCATCAATCGGAGCTTGCACTTTAAAAGGTCGTTGATGCCCCGTGATTTGCTCTATAAAATATTGAGATGATAATCCGGTCAGTTCGGCTAGTTGCGTAGATTCACGTTCTATATTTTCAAGTTGCTCTGTAAAAATCAACAGTGTAAAATGCTGCGTTGTATCGGTTAGAGCAAGCCCTGTACGATCAAGAATTTCGCCTCTCGGCACCTCCATAGCAACTTCTTGCATACGCATACTCAAACTTTCGCTAGCCAAATTAGTATTTTCTATGATTTGTAAATAAAATAACCGACTCATCAATAAAATGCCTATTACTAAAAAAAAACTCACTACTTGATATATGCGGGAAACAGATAACGCCATACAATCACCTCAATGATAGTATGGCATTACCTTGATAAATTATTTACTTTCTACATACGCAAACGGAATTGGCAAATGTGCTAAGATATCCTGCACTTCTTTATAGGTATCTGGTGTAACACGAATACGTAGTACACCCTCTCTATCTTTTACCGTAGTCACAACCCCAAGATACTCATAGCCTTCCATAATTCGATTGATATAGTTAATATGCTTTACATCAATTGAAATTAAAATTTCCTCATACATATTCTTTCACCTTTCGGCGAAGCATCGCATATTCACAGACAGGCTTACTCATGCGCATCATTACGAGTTGCTGTGGATGCGGCGCTACAGTAATCGGATTTGCTTCTATATCAAACATTTCCGTAATCGTTTGTCCAAAGCATGGTCCATTTGGCTGCATAATTTCAATTTCTTGACCAATTTTCATATTATTACGTTGCTCGATTATTGCTAGGCCTGTACTTTCATCATAGTTTTTTACTAGGCCGATAAAATCATGAGTCTGATCATAAGAAGAAGAAGTATAAATCTGGTCATTTTGATCGACCTTATTAAAATAAAAGCCAGTCGTATAGGCACGATGAGAAATTTTCTGAAGTTCTTGTAGCCACTCTTCCTTAACTACAAAATTCTCTGGATCGGCTATATACGCATCAATGGCCTCCCGATAAACCTTAATAACAGTTGCCACATAGTGTACGCTTTTCATACGCCCTTCAATTTTAAAACTGTCTAAACCACTACTGATTAGTTCTGGAATATGAGGCAATAAACATAAATCCTTAGAATTGAAAATATAAGTGCCCCGTTCATCTTCTAGCACTGGATAGTATTCTCCCGGTCTTGTTTCTTCTACTAAATTAAATTTCCATCGGCAGCTCTGGGCACATTGCCCTCGATTGGCATCACGATCGGTAAAATAATTACTCATCAAACATCGACCGGAATAGGAGATACACATAGCCCCATGAACAAATGATTCCAATTCAACAGTAACCTTCTGACGAATCGCAGAGATTTCTGTTAGCGATAGTTCCCGCGCTAATACAACTCGACTAGCACCTAGTTCTTGCCAGCAAAGTACCGACGACCAATTGGTATTGTTCGATTGTGTACTAATGTGTATTGGTAGCTTTGGTGCTACCTGACGAACAATGCGATATACACCTAAATCAGAAACTATCACAGCGTCAGCGTGAATTTCATACAAAAACTTAATATAATCCGGTAATCCAATCAAATCCTCATTATGCGGAAAGATATTCACCGTTACATAAGCTTTTTTTTGCAAACTATGGGCAAACTCAATACCTTCTTTTAGTCCTGCTTCATCGAAATTATCACTAAAAGCCCGCAGTCCAAATTCTTTGCCACCCATATATACAGCATCGGCACCATAAAGAAGAGCCATCTTTAATTTTTCAAGATTCCCAGCTGGTGCTAACAGTTCAATTTTTTTCACAATTTATTCTCTCCTCGATAATAAGAAATTGCTACGCCATCCCCTTCATCATGAATGGTAGTAGAAAAACGCTCATCATGGCTGACAAAGTCCAAATACTCCCTTAAACGTTTCACGATTGTCCGGTAACGTTTGTGAGGTGGTTCTTGACCTAACACCATGCCACGAAACAATACATTATCAGCAACAATAACTGCATCTTTCGCAAGTTTACCAATAATTTTTTGTAAATAATCCAGATATTGCCCTTTCGCTGCATCAATAAATACCATATCAAAATTGCCTTCTAGTTGGAGTAATATCTCACCAGCATCTCCATCGATAAGCTGAATCTGTTCACTTTTACCTGCTCGAGCAATATATTCATAAGCAGTATCAATCCGATTGGCATCCTGCTCAATCGAAATTATTGTGCCAGCTTTCGGCATATATTGCGCCATCAATAGTGCCGAATAGCCAATCGCGGTACCAATTTCTAAAACAGACATAGGCTGTTTTTTCTTTACTGTCGCAACTAATAACTGGCTACTTACTTTGTTAATAATAGGTACATTATGAACCTCAGCATACTCTTCCATTTCTCTAAACAATTCTAATTCATCACTCATATTAATTACTCACCTGCTCTATCGCTACAAGATGTTCTTCATATGTTTTGCTAAAATGATGTGCTCCCTTTTTATCAGCAACAAAATACACAAATTCTGTTCTTTGCGGATACAAAACAGCATCGATTGCCGCAATACCGGGATTGGCTATCGGTCCAGGTGGCAGTCCCATATGTTGATAGGTATTGTAAGGCGATGATATTTCCGTATCCTGTACTGATAACTCAGCTTTTGGATACCCCAAAATATACTGAATGGTAGCACAAGATTGAAGTGGCATACTTTGCTTAAGGCGATTGATAAAAACGCCAGCAATGATCGGTCGATCTTGGGGGAGCTGAGCCTCTTTTTCAACCAATGAGGCCAAAATAATTACATCTTTAATTGATAAGCCCATATCATTTGCTCTTGTCCGCATACTTTCCGTAAACTGTGTGTCAAATTGTGTTGTCATCATACGCAGCATCTGTTCTTCAGTAGTACCTTTCGATATCCGATACGTATTGGGAAACATATATCCCTCTGCCTTATACACCACATTCAAATTGTTATTATTCATATATGGATATGGAACAAAACTTTGTGCAAGTTTTTTTATTTTTTCTTCATCTCCCAGTTGTTTTTCTTGCAGTAGTTTCGCAATCTGCTCTACCGTATATCCCTCGGGAATGGTAATTTTTTGATAAGCAGTTTCCCCTTTGGCCAAAGTATCAATTACTTGTTGTATTGTCATATCTTGACTTAATACATATTCCCCAGCTTGTAAAGAATTTTCGATTCCCTGCACCTTAGCAATCATTTGAAACAAAAATACACTCTTTACTGCACCTTGTTTATATAATAACTCACCAATATCACGGCTTACCATCCCTGGTTGAACTACAATAACAAACTTGTCTTTTGATACAGACGTTGCCTGCTTCGTAAGTCCATACAATAGACTTCCCAAACAAAGTAGACAAACGACTAATATAATATATAACTTAAATTTCTGCCAAAATTCACGCATCTATCATCACCTCACTGCTATTCTTATCTATTCTTGTAAAAGCAATGACTACATTATACACAAAATGAGGAAAAAAGACTAGGCTTGTTCCAATCATGATATTCTAGATATCACAATCAATTGCACCTGAATATTTTATTAAATCAGGAACTTCCTTTGCCTCAAATTTTAAAATAACAGATTCTTTATCCAATCCTTCAGAGCAATTTTCTACCTTTGAGACAAGAAATTCTAAACCATATTTCGAGAAATCATTCCATAAGCGGCATGGCAATTCTTCTAATTCCTTATATGTGATTAAAAATTTTTCTTGATATGCCGCTGCAAACAATCGCTCTCTCCAGAGTTCATCTTGACTTATTTCGTTTACAACATCATCGATATATTTTTTATGTACATTCTCTATGAGTGCAAATTTCATTGTTTGATTCTCCTTATACGATTACTTCTTATTATTTTAACTTAATTTATAAATAAAATTCATAATAGAGAACATGATATACTTTTTGATTCCGTAAAAAAGACAGTTAGCATATTTCTATGCTAACTGCCCTATGTAAATCGTTTTCAATAGGGTTTTTTCAGTAAAAAAATGAAGCCTATTCGGCTTCATCCTCTTCTACCATTAGTTCTTCATAAGCCTTGCGGACTTCTTCAAACTCTTCATCGGTAGGATCAACATATACTTCCTCGCCATTTTCATCCGTATCAATGCGCGCAATATATACATCAACTTCATCTTCAGAACAGTCGCATCCAGCACCGCATCCGCAACCTTCATCTTCACATTGATCTTCACCAATAGGAATTAAGATTGCATACTGCTTATCCCCAACTGGAACAATCATTTCCTCACGATAATAATATTCGTTACCCTCTTCGTCAGTCATTACTACGACGAGCTCTTCATCCATTTCTTCAAGGTCATCATTTTCAAAATCAGCCATTCATTTCACCTCTTCCTTTTAGTGTAATGTAATTTTATCGTAGAAAACTTATCCTGTCAAGGAAGTTCTTGACAAGGTAGGCTATCAAGATAACCTTGTAAAATAAACACTGCAGCCATTTTATCAATTACTTTTTTTCTTTTTGCTCGGCTAACATCTGCCTCAATCAACGCTCTTGTTGCTGCCACTGTTGATAAACGTTCATCCCATAACTGCACTTTTAATTGAGGGAACAAAAGTTGCAATGTAGCTGCAAACTCCTTCATCAGTTCACCACGTGGACCGATCGTTCCATTCATATTTTTAGGCAAACCAACAACAATGGTCTTCACTTCATACTGAGTAACCAATTCACTTAATCGAGCAAAATCTTTTTCTGTCGACGTACGACGAATTACCTCAACACCTTGCGCTGTCATTCGTAATAAATCGCTTGCCGCCACTCCAATGGTTTTATCACCAACATCAAGAGCTAGTATGCGCATCTTTCCTCCAAATATACCTTACAATCATAATAACTATAACGTAGCCAGATTTTACAATTTTTTTATTTATCTTTTAGATATGCTCTCACAAATTCTTCTAAAAGTTCATCTCGTTCTAATTTGCGTATTAAACCACGGGCATTATTATGACTGGTAATATAGGTAGGATCTCCTGACAACAGATAACCCACAATTTGGTTAATAGGATTATACCCCTTGGTCACCAAAGATTGGTATACAGAATGAATAACCATAGCTGCATTATTTTCGTCATTATCTACACGAAACATCATCGTTTCTTCGGATATATTGGCCATTGAGCATCCTCCTCCCTACTATTATTTCCATCTTTATATCATTACATTCTACTCTCACTAGTTTTTTCCTCTAATTTTTTTAAAAAATTAGAGGAAAGTATCGAATGATCTTATCGAAAAATATGTACCATATTTTTCGATAAGCAATGTCCTCAATAATGGACTCTATTATTATTTAATCTGAGAGGCAATAACATCTGCAGCAGCTTTTAGTGCTTCGGCAATTTTTTCAGGTTGCTTACCACCTGCCTGAGCCATATCAGGACGTCCGCCGCCGCCGCCGCCAGCAACTTTTGCCACTTCTTTGATAATGTTACCAGAATGTATGCCTTTAGCCACAGCTTCTTTTGTAGCCATAACGACAAAATTAACTTTGTCGCCGTTGATAGCCCCTAGAGTGACAACACCACATGTTAAATGATTCCGAACCATATCAGCAACCGTACGTAAGCCGTCCATATCTGCACTGCTAGCCTGACCGATTACCGCTTGCACACCATTTATTTCAATAGTATTAGCGAGTAATTCTTGTACTTCAACCTGAGCTTGTTTTGTCGTAAGAGTAGTCAATTCATGTTCTAAGTCTTTCACTCGATTGATAAGACTTTCTACCTTCGTAACCACTTCTTCTGGTCGTGATTTTAATACTGTCGCTGCCTCTTGCAATATATTTTCTCTTGCTATGATATATTCAATTGCTCCTGCGCCGGTTACCGCTTCGATTCTTCGAATACCAGAACCAATACCAGCTTCACTCACAATTTTCACTAAGCCAATTTCAGCAGTATTCGCCACATGGCTACCACCACAAAGCTCCATACTTACATTGCCAACTGATACCACTCGTACTACATCGCCATATTTTTCGCCAAATAAAGCCATTGCACCCATTTCTTTCGCTTTTTGCTGTGTAGTTTCCATAATATCCACGGCAATATTTTCTAAAATTGCAGTATGGACAATTTTCTCTACCGCAACCAATTGCTCAGGCGTCACTTGGGAAAAATGAGAAAAGTCAAAACGTAAACGATCCGGACTAACAAATGATCCTGCTTGATTGACATGAGATCCTAATACTTCTTTCAACGCTGCATGTAATAAATGTGTAGCGGTATGATTGCGTGCAATATCTCGTCTGCGCGTAACATCTACTTTTTGCGCCACTGCATCATGAACTTTTAGCGAACCTTCGATGACATGTCCGACATGATAAACCGTACCATTTAGTAATTTTTTCACAGCGGTAATTTGCACCTTACCAACTGTACCTTCAACGAAGCCATTATCTCCGACTTGACCGCCACCTTCCGCATGGAAAGCCGTCACATCCAGAATCATACCAATATCTTCCCCATCATGAACTTCATTCACAATCACGCCATCTTTCCACATCAAGACAATATTTCCAGTCGTAGCTTGCTCATTTACACTCAGCTCAGTCGTAGATAGATGCGATACATCCGGAATAACCATTTGCTTTTCATTTGATTGACGACCAGCTCTAGCTCTTTCTCGCTGTTCTTTCATCGCTACATCAAAAGCTTGTTTATCTAGCTGCATACCATGTTCTTCTACAATTTCCAGCGTAAGTTCCCAAGGGAAACCAAACGTATCATATAATTTAAAGGCTGTTGCACCATCAAGCATAGTAATGCCTTTCTCTGTTAATTGCTCAATATGCCCATTTAGTAATTCCATCCCTTGTACGAGAGTGGTTTGGAAGCGTTCTTCCTCTAGTTGAATCACATTTTTTATGTATGTTTGCTTTTCTGCCAAATCAGGATATGCTTCAGCAAAAATTCCGATTACAACATCCACCATAGGAACTAGGAACATTTTTTCGATGCCAAGTAATCTAGCATGCCGTACGGCACGACGCAAAATACGACGTAATACATAGCCTCTACCTTCGTTAGACGGCAAAATACCATCGGAAATCATGACCGTCATACTACGAATATGATCACCAATTACCTTTAGCGAGACATCAACTTTCGGTGAAGATCCATAGACCACACCCGCGAGGTTTGCTGCATATTCAATCAATGGGAATAATAAATCAGTTTCAAAGTTTGATGGTTTCTGTTGCAGTACAGAGGCAATCCGTTCTAGTCCTGCACCTGTATCAATATTTTTCTTTGCCAGTGGAGTATAATTGCCTGCATCATCACGATCATACTGCGTAAATACCAAATTCCATATTTCTAAATATCGATCACAATCACAGCCAACTGCACAGTCAGGACGATCACAACCACGCTCTGGTCCTAAATCAAAATAGATTTCCGAGCAAGGACCACATGGTCCAGGTCCTATTTCCCAAAAATTATCTTCCAGTCGAATAATGCGATCAGCTGGTACTTTTATATCATTAAGCCAAATATCAAATGCTTCATCATCTTTCGTATGAATCGTCACCCACAATTTGTCTTTCGGCATTTGAAGCTCTTCAGTAATAAATTCCCATGCCCAGGCAATCGCTTCTTTTTTAAAATAATCACCAAAAGAGAAGTTTCCTAGCATTTCAAAAAACGTATGATGCCTTGCCGTCCGGCCCACATTCTCAATATCTCCAGTACGCACACACTTTTGACTTGTCGTAATGCGCGGATGAGGTGGGTTCATTTTCCCCGTAAAAAAAGGTTTAAACGGAGCCATACCAGCACCTACTAATAGTAATGTAGGATCATTTTCCGGAATTAATGGATAACTTTGCAAAACCAAGTGATTTTTATCAGCAAAAAATTGTACAAACTTCTTGCGTAATTCATTTCCTGTCATATAAATCAAGTTCATCTACCTCCAGATTGTTAGGGATACCCATTTCGACATTATACCGAATTTATCGTACGGTGTCAATAAATGCCCAGTATAACGGACGGTATAATATGTCCCTATAACAACACTTTTAGCACATGTCGAATGAGTACTTTACATATAGCAATCAGCGGTACACCCAGTAACATACCAATCAATCCATACAATTCACCACCAACAAACACAAAAAATATTACAGTTAATGGATGCAGCCCTGTATTCTCACCAATAATCTTGGGTTGAATAATATTTCCTTCTATTTGTTGAATGATAACAAATAGAAGGATTACTTTTACAGTCAGCCATGAAGATTCGAGCGTAGCTAACATGACTGCTGGTGCAGCACCTATGATGGCTCCAAAATAGGGAATGATATCAAAAACAGCTGCTAATATGCCAATAATCAATGCAAATTTTACTTGTAGCATTTTTAGACCAATCGTAACAAAAATGCCAACGATACACGCTACTGTCAATTGACCACGGATAATTCCAGCTAACACTTTATCTACATCACGAAAGAATAAAGTACATTCAGCTCGCCATTTACCTGGAAACAATTGTAATAATTGTTCCTTAATCGCATACCAATCATGAAGTAGATAAAAGGCCAAAATGGGACTAATCGCCACTCCAATCGAATTTCGAAATACCTGAATGATACTCGTTACGATTTGACCAATAAATCGTTGCATATCCCGTTCAAGTACCAACAAGGCCTCATCAATGGCTAAACGGACAGAATAGGGCAATGATGAATTTTGATATTGTGCTTGGATGATGCCTAGCAAATCATCAATATGAGCTATAATTTGCGGCAATTCTGCAGAAAAATATTCTAAGTCTCGAATTAAGATCGTCAATAATTTGCTACCACCAATAATCACAACAACAAATAAAATGAAATACACAATCACGATGGCCCATAGTCTCTTTATCCCTTTTCTCTCAAAAAAACAGATAATAGGATTTAACATATATGCTAATAACAAGCCAATACCAAACGGATATAAAGCACTACGAACCAGCCAAAAAAAATAGAAAACACCTAGTACAGCACTACTTATCATCGCAATTTTTATATTTTTTTTAGTTGCATCCATACTAAACACCTCAGTAAAAATGAAGCGGTGACCATTGGCCGCCGCTTCATACGTGTAAAAAATAATATAGTCATTCTCTACTATTCTTATGTCATCGTCGTTTCTACTGTTTCTAATGTTTCCATTGGTGCTAAATAGGAAGTTAAAGTACCATCTGCTTCTACATTAAAAATCTTAGTCTGATCACCATGCACCATAAATTCCACACAACAATCCCAACAAAAATACTGTTCTGATCCGACTTTTCCAATCGCTCGCCTACTACCACAAACAGGACAATCCTTCATCAACATTACACCTCACACATTTTTAAAATCCATAAAGTACTAAGAAAATAGCAGTTGTATTGTTAGTCTGCCGCATATGGAATCTAGAACATTCACGATGATTGCTATAAAGAAGATGTAGCGATATCTATAAGGCAGTAAAGAAATTAGTTGCATTCATTATAAAGAAGCTTGATCATTTTTTCAGGAACAATCAATTTATCCTCACCGGTCATTTGCACTTGTGGTAGTGGCATACTCTTACGCCCATATAGCAAGTCAGTTATAATACTGTCAGATATTTGATAATGGTGTAGTTCGCCAGTAATCACATCAAAAGCAATATCAACTAACGTACCAATAAGAATCCCACTTTCGGTAAATATTTGTTTTTGATATAAATCCCGCAAGTAATATATTTCATCATCAGGTACTACCTGCAATTCGTATACAACGTGATCATTGCGAACCATAACCGCATCACACCCTATACGAAATAAATCTTCAAAAGCAATCACTTGTTCTGCCTGAAATAAATTTTGTTGGATAATAACGAAATATTCTACACATACCTTCTCCATATTAACCAGTATTTCTGCTATCTGCCCAATCTGTATACCTGTTTCGATTTCCAAGACTGGCAGGCCAACTAAGCATCCCAACTTTCCCATTAGAACGGCCTCCCATAAAGATCGTAATAGTATTATAACCACTATTATGAAATTTTATTATATAAACAAAAAAAAAATAAAGAGAGGTGATTCCTCTCTTTACCTTACAGACTTTATAATAATTCCACCACCAATGACCATATCACCATCATAAAATACCACGGATTGTCCTGGCGTAACTGCCCTTTGTGGTTCATCAAACTTGACATGTACCTGACCATTAGTAAGAGGAGTGATCTTCGCCACGCCTTCACGAGATCCATAGCGGATCTTCGCGGAAACAGTCATCGGTGCCTCAAGCGCATCAATGCTAATAAAGTTCAAATCACCAGCGATCAGTTCACTGGCAAAAACATCTTGATCGCAGCCAACAACAATCTGATTTTTATCATAATTCATTTCCACTACATATAGCGGTTTTCCTGTTGCAATTCCAAGACCTTTGCGCTGCCCAATGGTATATAACGGTACGCCTTGATGTTTGCCCAGTACATTTCCATATACATCTACAATATCACCTGCTTTCAATGCATCAGGTGACTTTTCTGCTAAAAACCGTTTATAATCATCATCAGGAATAAAACAGATTTCTTGACTTTCCGGTTTATTCGCAACTGACAGTCCAAGTTCATTGGCTAAGGCTCTCGTCTTGACCTTCGTATAACTACCAAGAGGCATCAAAAAGTGCTGCAATGTGTTTTGATTTAAATGATATAAAGCATACGATTGATCTTTGGTATGATCAATTCCTTTGCGTAAGGTATGTCGCTTTAGAGTGCTATCATAGCCGATCTGTGCGTAATGCCCCGTTGCTACATAGGTAGCCCCAAGGGCCAATGCCTTTTGTAACAAACCTTCAAACTTAACAAAGCGATTACAGGCAATACATGGATTTGGGGTCTTCCCTGCACCATACTCTCGGATAAAATAATCGATCACTGTTTGTTGAAACATATCACGAAAATTCAGTACATAATAAGGAATGCCAATCTTTTCGGCAACATTACGAGCATCATCAACAGCACTTAGAGAGCAACATCCTCGGTTTTGATTATCATCTGCTACTACTTCCTTGTCCCATATTTGCATTGTAGCACCAATTACGTCGTATCCTTGCTCAACCAAAAGGGCGGCAGTTAAAGAACTGTCCACCCCTCCGCTCATGGCTACAAGAATTCTTGGTTTTGTACCCATCAAATAATCACTTTCCTTTTTTCTGTAAATAATCCTTGATGGCTTCATGTAGTGCGTCTGCTGCTAAATTAGAACAATGCATTTTAGCAGGTGGCAATCCATCGAGTGCTTCCGCTACTGCCTCATTGGAAATTTTAAGTGCTTCATCAAGCGTTTTTCCCATAACCAGTTCGGTAACCATACTGCTGGTTGCAATCGCTGCCCCACAACCAAAAGTCTTAAATTTAACATCTTTGATAATATCATCTTCAACATCCAAATAAATCCTCATGATATCACCACATTTGGCATTGCCAACTTCGCCTACCCCATTGGCATTTTCTATTTCTCCCACATTACGTGGATTTGCAAAATGATCCATTACTTTTTCAGTATACATATAATTAATCTCCTTTCAATACCTTAATGATGATGACATAAACTACAGGGATTACTAGTTGCTAATTTGCTTGTTGCATTTAGCGGAGACATACTACGTAATTTTTCAACAATTTGCGGCAATACTTCTAGGCAATAGTCAATATCCGCTTCTGTATTGCCACGCCCTAAGGAAAGCCGTAATGATCCGTGGGCTGTTTCATGATTCATTCCCATCGCAAGTAGCACATGAGAAGGATCAAGAGATCCGGATGTACAAGCAGAACCACTAGAACCTGCAATTCCTTTCATATCAAGGTTCAGCAGTAACGATTCGCCTTCAATATATAAGAAGCTAAAGTTTACATTACCTGGTAATCGTTTTTCAGGGTGCCCATTGAGCTTAATATCAGGAATTTTTTCTTGAATGCCTTTAATCAATTTATCTCTTAGACCTTGCACATGAGCAATTCGCTGATCCATTTCCTGTTTTGCTTGCTTAGCCGCTAGACCCAGACCAACAATACCAGGTACATTTTCCGTACCAGCTCTCATTTTACGTTCTTGTGATCCACCTTGCTGTAATGGCTCGATTTTGACCCCCTTACGGATATAAATCACACCAATACCTTTAGGTCCATATAATTTATGTCCAGAAATGCTTAATAAATCAATATTGCACTCATTCACATCAATCGGATAATTGCCAGCAGCTTGTACTGCATCAGTATGGAAATAGATACCTTTTTCTTTCGCTAATTGTCCAATTTCTTTGATCGGTTGAATGGTACCTACTTCATTATTAGCAAACATGACACTAATTAAAATCGTTTGATCTGTAATGGCATTTTTCACATCTTCTACACGTACCATTGCATTTTCATCTACAGGTAAATACGTAACGGTGAAACCGTGTTTTTCTAAATATTCACAAGCATGTAATACAGCATGATGTTCAATATTGGTGGTAATAATATGATTGCCCTTTTTACGATTGGCAAAAGCAACACCTTTCAGTGCTAGATTATCCGATTCAGTACCACCACTAGTGATAAAAATTTCCTTTGCACTAGCTCCTATTAAAGCCGCTATATTCTCACGAGCTTCATTCACTGCCTTTAAAGCCTCACGACCAAAATAATGAATACTTCCTGGATTCCCAAATTTTTCGGTCATGTATTCTAACATCACCTTAGCCACTTCATTATCCATTGGTGTAGTGGCTGAATGATCAAAATATACTCTTTTCACAATTATACATCTCCTCGTGTTTTTTCATCTCGGCATAAATCAGCTAGAGAAATAGAATCCACAACTAAACTAATACTATCACAAACTTTGGCCCATACATCACGAGTAACACATATATCCTCACGCTCACAACAATTATGATCATCAGAATGCGATAATAAACAATCAACTAAAACGATAGGTCCTTCTAACACTCGAATAATATCGCCTACTGAAATTTGCGCTGGATCTTTACTCAATGTATAACCACCCTGCGCTCCGCGAATACTTTTCACATATCCAGCTTTGCGCAATGTACTGACTAGCTGCTCTAAATAATTTTCAGAAATTTTTTGACGTTGCGCAATACTTTTTAACGAAATCGGACCTTGCCCATAGTTCATAGCCAAATCATACATGGCTGCTACGCCATAGCGTCCTTTTGTCGATATCTTCATAATAATATCTCCCCTGCCATTACCCAGTATTCCGAGTAACTTAGTAGGCTTTCTTGTTTATTAATATACCAAAAAAAATTCAGATTGTCAAAAGAAATTCACAAAAATAATTTTTTTGTGAATTTCTATCGATTTTCGGGATTTCGCTTACCAAATATCCTCGCCTCAATACCCGAATTTTGTGGTATATAAAATTCACTGCCTTCTAATTCTTTTGGTAAATAATCTAGCTTAGAAGCAGGGTGGTCAATCGGATTGATATAGAGTCCGGAGCTATTTTTGAGTGGACTTGGAACCGGAAAATTTCTAGTATGCTTTACCGTATGTAATGCACGATTAATGGCTTTATAAGCAGAATTTGATTTTGGACTTTCCGCAACCACAATAACCGCTTCTGCCAAAGGAATACGTGCCTCTGGCATTCCGATAAACTCAATGGCTTGCTTTGCTGCGATTGCGACTTGCAAGGCCTGGGGATTGGCGAGCCCTACATCTTCTGCCGCTTGAATCACAACTCTTCTTGCTATGAACATGGGATCAACCCCTGAGTCGAGCATACGAGCCAACCAATATATCGCTGCATCCGTATGACTTGCCCTCATCGATTTGATAAAGGCAGATATCAGATCATAAAAATCAGTGGTAGATATACCATTTAGACGAAATTCAAAAGCTTGCTGAATGATATCCAGATTAATTTTGCCATCACTCTTCACTGAATATGCGGCAATTTCTAAAGCATTTAATGCACTACGCACATCACCATTGCAAACATCAGACAAATAAATAAGAGCATCTTTTTCTATCTCAAGCTGCTCTTTCCCAAGCCCTCTCTCCTCATCATGCAATGCAGCTATAATAATTTTCTCCACCTCTTTTGTCGTCAAAGGGTATAAATTATATACCTTGCATCGCGAGACAAGCGGTGGAATAATATCATGAGTGATACTTTCAGTAGTCGCCCCGATCAAAATAAAGGTACCGTTTTCAACTGCTTGTAACAGCGACATCTGCGTATTCGATTTTAGAGCATGAATTTCATCTAAAAATACAATTGTCTGTTTTTTATAAAATTTGAAATGATCCCTTGCTTTATCCATAACAGCCCTTAAATCCGCAATGGAAAGAGAGACCGCATTCAATTTTACAAACTCCGCACTTGTCATACCGCTGATGATGGATGCTAGGCTAGTCTTACCAGTTGCCGGTGGACCTTGAAGAATCATCGATTGCACTTGGTCCGATGCAATCAGTTTATACAGCAGTCTTTCCTTTCCAAGTAAGTGGTCTTGCCCCACAAACTCATCCAGCGTTCTGGGTCTCATCCTCTCTGCGAGAGTTTTATTTTTCATTGTCTGGTCCGCTTGGT
>CAXYVG010000002.1:0-82587 GCA_964292325.1 uncultured bacterium
GTATTGAATTTTCAAGGTGCATAGTTGATTATCTATGTGCGAAGTTTGAGTTATTTTTATTATTACTCCGACTACCTGGATAAGTAATGGCGGACTGCTCAGTAGTATACCTTTTTATATTCTTATCTTTTTCTCAATAATTACCGTTTTACTACGAGGTCTTGCTAGAATAATCGCCATTGGATGTTTGACAATTACCACATCTATTTTAATACTATTCGAGTATAAGAATCCTCTACTTATAGTTGGTTATAATAGTGCTTTTGATAGGTATATGGACATGTCGTTTGGGTTATTGCTTGCTGTAATTTCTGTTATATTTCTATACATTGTAATTATAAATCAATATATCAGCGAGCACCAAAGAGCAAATCTCTACTTGACCAAAATGGAAAAACAAAAAATTGATTCACTTAATGAACAATTTATTAGCGTTTTTAACACAAGTCCCGCAGCAATGGCGATATATCGAGAAAAAGATTTAGTTTATATGACCGCAAATGATGCATGGCTTGATTGTCTTGGTTTTCAGCGTAATGAGGTGATTGGTCACTCAGAGAAAGATTTAAACACCTTAGTAGTGACGGAAAATCGAATCTCTATAGACGAATCAACCTTGGGAAAGGCCGAAGAATATCAGGTACGAACAAAACAAGGAGAATTTCGTGATTGGCTAGTATCAAAAGCCCAGCTCCAATTTGATGGTGATGAATGCATCCTATTAGCCTCAATCGACATAACCATGTCCAAGCATTTAGAGGAAGAAATCGCTCGTTTAGACCGTCTAAATCTAGTAGGCGAAATGGCAGCTAGCATTGGACACGAAATAAGAAATCCACTCACCACAGTACGTGGTTTTTTACAGTTTTTCCAAAGAAACAAGCAATATACTAAAGATTTGAAAAATATAGAATTGATGATATCGGAATTAGACCGAGCTAACTCTATCATTACCGAATTCTTGTCATTAGCAAAAGATAGAAAAAATAATTTAAAAATGAATTGCCTAAACAAAATTATGTCTGAATTATACCAGTTAATTTATGCAACTTCCGTTTCAGAGGGTGTAGAAATATTATTGGAACAAACCACTATCCCCAATGTATTCGTTGATGAAAATGAAATTAGACAACTGATCCTAAATCTTACACAAAACGCAAGAGAAGCCATGCCTGAAGGTGGTAAAATAACGATCAGCACTCGTTTCATTCATGATCATGTTGTCTTAACGATTCAAGATACAGGCAGGGGTATTCCACACGAAATCATAAAAAAACTGGGTACACCTTTTTTCACTACCAAAAGCAACGGAACTGGTCTGGGACTTGCGATATGTTATAGAATCGCTCAAAGAAATAATGCCAGAATTGAGGTAGATACTGATGCAACGGGAACTACCTTTTCGATAAAATTTAGGCCCTAGGATATCCTAGGACCTTTTTTATTACTCCACATTATCCACTTATTTCTTGCAATGATTTTCCTTTTGTTTCTTCACCAATTGCCCAAATCACGACGGCTACACCCAGCATAACCGCAGCAAACATCATAAATACATTATTAAATCCATCATTACCAATAATCATATACCCAACAATAGTCGGTGCTAGAATCCCGCCTACCCGGCCAACAGCAGCAGCCCATCCCGATGCGAGAGCTCGTATTCTAGTCGGATATAATTCTGGAGTATAGGTATAAACCACACCCCATGCACCCAAGTTAAAAAATGACATCATACTGCCCCATGCGAGTACCGTCGTTGAATTTCCACCCTGTCCAAAAAAGTAGGCACAAATGGCACTAGCCGCTAAAAATCCAGCTAAAGTAGCTTTACGACCAATACGGTCCACTAAATAAGCAGCAGCAAAATATCCTGGCAATTGCGCTAATGTCATAATCAACACATACTCAAAGGTTTTAATTACCGAATAACCTTGTCCTACCATTAAAGAAGGTAACCAGGTAAAAATACCATAATAGGAATAGACAATACCAAACCATACAATCCACAACATAATGGTCCTTTTGAGAAATTGAGGTGTCCAAAGATCCGCAAAGGCAACTTGCTGTGTACCTTTCATCTGAGGAGCAACCATTTCTTCGCTTGGCATAAGCCCAGCACCTTTTTCCATCTGGTAAACAATATCATGTGCTTCTTTTATTTGACCCTTTCCCAATAAATAATGTACGGACTCAGGAACTGATTTCCAAATTTTAAATACATATAACGCTGGTAAAGCACCGATCAGAAAGGCTACATTCCAGCCATAACGTGGAATAATCATATAGGCAATAATCGCAGCAACCAACCAGCCTATACCCCAAAAACTTTCTAATAATACAATAAATCGTCCTCTAGCTGCAGGTGGTGCATATTCCGTTACCAACGTAACGGCTACAGGTAGTTGCCCGCCCAAACCAAAACCTACTAAGAATCTAAAAACCAATAATGATTCAAAATTCCAAGATAGACCACAAAGCCCAGTAGCGACACTATAGATAACGAGCGTACCGGCAAAAACATTTTTACGCCCAAATCGATCTGCCACAGACCCAGCTAAAACCGCTCCGAGCGCCATACCGACTAACCCCATACTGCCAATGTAACCAACCTGCGCAGTCGATAATCCCCATGTTTTGATCAATACTGGCAATACAAAAGCAATAATACCCGTATCCATAGCATCAAACATCCAGCCCAAGCCAGTAATAATCAATAAGCGATAATGAAATCCCCCTACTGGTATCTTCTCCAAACGAGCAATAATATCCATACTTACCTCCACATTAACAAATCATATAGAAATAGATCTCTACTTATTTTCCATTTTTATCTGCCCAATATCCAAACTAATATCCAACGCCTGTACCGAATGGGTAAGACTACCGAGTGATATCACATCCACACCCGTTTTCGCAATCTCAACAATCGTTTTTTCATTAATTCCACCTGATGCTTCCACCAATGCCAATTCGCCAATCATTGCTACCGCCTGCTTCATCGTCTCAATATCCATATTATCAAGCATGATCACATCTGCTTTTGCTTGCAATGCTTCCGCTACTCCTGCTAAATCCTCAACTTCTACCTCTATCTTCACCATATGTGAAACCTTTTTACGGATAGCAACAATCGCCTGCGTTATACCTCCAGCCACTTTAATATGATTATCTTTAACCATGACTGCATCATATAGGCCAAACCGATGATTATGACCGCCACCAGCCAGTACCGCATATTTTTCTAACATTCGTAGACCCGGCGTAGTTTTACGTGTGTCGACTACCCTTACTGGATACGCCTTAACCGTTTCTACTAAAAACGCGGTTTGCGTAGCAATACCACTCATACGTTGTAGAAAATTGAGCGCCACACGTTCCCCTGTTAAAATGGCTCTGGCATCTCCCTCTACTTCAGCAAGGATGGTACCACGCTTCACTTTATCGCCATCACTCACCTTACTCTTAAAAGAAATATCCGTTGATAAAAAGCGAAATACAGATTCAGCGACCGCAAGCCCCGCTATTACGCCCGACTGTTTTGTATGAATAATACCTTTGGTACTAGAACCTACCGGTACAATATGATCCGTAGTAATATCACCACTACCTATATCTTCATAAAGGCAATGTTCAATCAGCCTATCAATCCGTTTATGATTCATTTAGAAAACCACCTTCAATATGGAATGATTTTAATTTTTCATTGTTACATGTTTACACCAATCGATTGCTACACTTGGGTAGTCCTGCCTTAGATGTCCTCCTCGGCTTTCCTTGCGACGCTTGGCTGCCTGAGCAATTAGTTTGCCAACCGTCAGCATATTACGCACTTCTATTTCCCTAACACTGTTCACCTCATAGTCAGCTAAATAGTCCCATTGCTTAAACCAAGCTATCGCTTCCGACAAACCAGTAGCAGTACGCACTGGCCCTACTTTCTTCTCCATGATTTGCTTTAACTCACTACGTAATCTTTGCCCATCAGCTACTCTGCTTGCTTTTAATTTATGATTACCAAAAGACTTATGATCTTTTTTTATATATTTCAGCAAAGAAGTACAACGCCTAGCAATCCGCTCTCCCATCACCAAACCTTCCAATAGCGAATTACTCGCTAAACGATTGGCACCATGTACACCAACACAACTAGACTCTCCACAACAAAATAAATCTTGGATGCTAGTTTCACCCCATGTATTCACTTTTACTCCCCCCATCATGTAATGGGCTGCAGGGGCAATCGGAATAAGCTGCGATGTAATATCCAGTCCATATTCCAAACACGTAGCTGTGATCATCGGAAATCTTTTTTTTATTTGCTGTGGTTTTAGATGCGTAATGTCTAGTAATACATGATCTCCGCCATGATTTGTCATTTCAGTAACAATAGCTTTTGTTACAATATCTCGGGGAGCAAGTTCCGCCAGACCATGATATTTTGGCATAAATCTTTGATGATCCAAATTTTTGAGTATAGCCCCTTCTCCACGCACCGCTTCCGAAATTAAAAAACTGGGAGCTTCAGGCAATGATAGAGCCGTAGGGTGAAACTGTACAAACTCCATATCCATAACTTCAGCACCTGCACGCCAAGCCGCTCCAATCCCATCAGCAGTCGCCACTTCAGGATTTGTCGTATGTTTATATAGTTGCCCAACTCCCCCTGTAGCCAAAACAACGACAGCACTTTTAAATATTCGTAAGACCTCAGACTGACTATCAAATACCAGTGCACCATAACAAATATTATCCTCTACCAGTAAATCAACTAACACTTGGAATTCCATAATCTTTATATTGGATGCCTCTGCAATTTTTTGCCTAAGGCCACGGACAACTTCAGCGCCGGTTGCATCACCATTCGCGTGCAGTATACGCGCTTGACTGTGACAACCTTCTCGTCCTAAAGCAATCCCATCTTCGCCTTGATCAAACTGTACTCCCAATTTGATCAGATCCTTAATTCTTGCAACACCTTCCGTGACCAATATCTCTACGGCCTCTTTATTGCACAATCCAGCGCCAGCAAGTAATGTATCATCTTGATGCATTTGTGGACAATCCTGTTGACCAATGGCAGCGGCAATACCACCTTGTGCCTTATCGGTATTACTGTCTGTAATACTCTGCTTAGTCAAAACCGTAACCTGCGCCCCGCACTGAGAAGCTGACCATGCTGTAAATAGTCCAGCAATTCCTGCGCCAATTACCAAACATTCTGTTTCTACCTCAACGAGATTTCGAGAATCAAAATTCTTTATATACTGCTCAAGCATTACTCTTCCCCCTGTCAGCTTACAGCCAGCATTCGCTTTAGACTATGAAGAGCTTTTTCACGAATATCTGATACTACAGTCACCTGTGGTTGCATCGTTTCCAAAGCATGTTTCACTTTTTCTAATGTTATTCTCTTCATACTAGCACATACCATTCGTTCACTAGCTAAATAAAAAGTTTTATCTGGGCATGCGTCATGCAATTGATACAAAATTCCTGCCTCCGTTACGACAATAAACTCTTTTGCCAAACTCTGGCGTGCATAGGCAATGATCCCAGCCGTACTGGCTACACAATCCGCCATACTCAGTAGATCTGTCCTGCATTCCGGATGCGCTAATACAATCGCATTGGGATGCTCTTTTTTCGCTTCTATCACATCTGTTGCTGCTACATGGTGATCATGGACACAACAACAGCCATCCCATAGAGCCATCTGTCGCCCTGTTTGTTTCATTACATAATTACCTAAGTTTCGATCAGGTAAAAATAAAATTTCTTTATCTAAAGGAATAGATTCTACGATTCGTACCGCATTGGCGGACGTACAGCAAATATCACTTTCTGCTTTTATCGCAGCCGATGTATTCACATAGGAAACAATAACAGCTTCTGGCATTTTACTTTTTACATTCTGAAGTCCTTCTAGCGTTACCATATCAGCCATCGGGCACCCCGCTTTTTCATCAGGTAACAATACCACTTTATCTGGGCACAAAATTGCAGCACTTTCTGCCATAAAATGCACACCGCACAATACAATTACATCTGCGCTTGTCTCAGCCGCTTTGCGGGCAAGTTCAAGTGAATCACCAACAAAGTCAGCGATAATCTGAATCTCACGTGATTGATAATAATGAGCCATAATCACAGCATTTCGCTCTTTCTTTAATTTACTGATCTCTTGTACAAACTGAAAATTCTTATCTTCTAGCAAAGTTGCACCTTCTTCTTATCGTAATGTAGCTATTTGTAACGACACCTGTCTTGTCACACTTATTATACCCCCCTATTATCATCATGACAATAGGAAAGAAAAAATAAGGTCAAGCATTGCCCGGTAAACATTCCAATCTGTTTACCAGGCACAATACCTGACCTTATTTTTTTAATCAATAAGAAAGGAAACCAAGTCTTTTCTTATAACGATTGTAACAAATAGCAATAGAACTCACACTTTATCTACTAGTGCAAGCTCTAATATGGGGCATAAAAAAGCTTCCCAACTATTTTATGATGGAAAGCCATAATCTTTTTGTTTTGCTAGTTTTTCAATTTTTTCTTGCTTGAACTGTAATATAGCATTCTCAGCTCTAGTCAAATGTGCATGCATCAAGTCACCAGCCACTATGGGTTCTTTATTCATAATAGCTTGAAAAATAGCACAATGATCATCATATAATATAGTCGGCAGAGTTTCCTGAAGGAAAATCTTTCGCCGCGAAAAACGAACTGTATGCGCCATTAAATCAGAAATTGTATTCATTAATTTAATGAGTATTGGATTATGAGCAGCTTTTACTACAGCAAAATGAAATTCCGCATCCGCAATTTCAGCAACTTCACCAGAATTCACTTCATCTACCATCTGATTTAAAGCATGACGGATATGTTCAATATCCTCTTCGGTAGCACGAGTAGCAGCTAATGTAGAAATTTGCACCTCTAAAATTTTTCTTACTTCTAATAATTGCATAACATTATCAACATTTACTTCTGATAAAAAAGATAACGGCTCCAACATACCTTCATAGGATACCTGACGAACAAAACTACCTTCTCCAGGACGGATTTCGATAATCCCCATTATGTGCAAGGCACTGAAAGCTTCGCGTATAGAAGCTCGGCTAACACCTAATGTTTCAGCTAGCTCCCGCTCAGGCAATAATTTGTCACCTGGATGTAATTTCCCATCAACAATTAGTTCTTTTATTTGTTCAATTACTTCTTCGTAAATTTTCTTACACTTAACTGGCTTAAACATAAGTTCCTCCAGATCTTCAGCACTTACCAATACATAAAAAGTTAATCTAGACCTAACCTATATTATAATATATTCATACTGATAAAGAGAGAGGGCAGGATAAATTCCCACCCTTTACTCTCTATCTTGCTATTAATTTGATTATTGGTTAAGGAATCATCCAAGTTAAATAATAAGCTTGTACATATGTCATGACTCCAACAATAACAGCTAAAATTAGTGAATGTTTAACAGTGAAGTTGAACAAGTCACCTTCTTTACCAACTAAGCCAGATGCTGCTGTAGCTACCGCGATACTTTGTGGAGAAATCATTTTACCACAAACACCACCGGATGAATTCGCTGCAACAGTTAGGGTAGGATCAACACCAACTTGTTGTCCGGTAACAGCTTGCAAATTGCCAAACAATGCATTTGCAGAAGTATCGGAACCTGTCAAGAATACACCAACCCAACCTAAGAATGGGGAGAAGAATGGGAACAAAGAACCTGTTCCAGCTAAGAATAATCCAAGAGTTGCACTCATTCCTGAGGAATTCATGATATACGCCAAACCAAGTACGCAAGGAATTGTAATTAATGGTTTGGATAATTGACTAACAGTTTTTGAGAAAATAGAGATGAATCTAGCAGGACCGACTCCTAGTACTGCTGCGGAAATAATACTAGCAATAAGTAATGCAGTTCCTGCAGCACTTAACCAGTTAATCTTATACAGTGCAACAACAGGTGTTGCAACTTTAGCAATTGGCGCTACTTGCATAATCATTTTATCTAACCCTGGAACGAACCATTTAATAGTAACGGTATCGAGCATAGCTGATACTGGTTTCAAACCCCACAGAACAACCATAACAGTCAAGAAGATAAATGGAGACCATGCTTTGATAACTTTACCAAAAGTTAAAGCAGCTCTGTCAGCTTTAAGAGTAGGAGGAGCTTCATTTTCAAAGCGCCAGATTTTTGCTGGTTTCCAGCATTTTAAGAATATTGTTAAAGAAATGATACATGCTAATGATGATAAAATATCGGGAAGTTCTGGTCCGATATAATTGGAAGAAAACCATTGTACGCCAGCAAATGATACACCAGCTACTAAACATGCAGGTAATACTTCCATCATAGCTTTCCAACCTGCCATTAAAACAACCAACCAGATAGGAATAATAACAGATAGGAATGGTAATTGTCTACCAACCATTTGGCTGATTAACATTGGATCGATACCGGAAACTTGACCAGCAACGATAATAGGAATACCAATACCACCAAATGCTACTGGTGCAGTGTTTGCAATCAAGCACAATCCTGCTGCATATAATGGATTAAAACCAAGACCTACTAGCATCCCTGCCGAAATAGCAACAGGAGTACCAAAACCTGCAGATCCTTCTAGAAACGCACCGAAACCAAAAGCAATCAAAAGAGCTTGCAAACGACGGTCATCGGTAATTGTCGCAATAGAATCTTTAACAATTTCAAATTGTCCAGTTTCTACTGTCATATTGTAAATAAAGATAGCTGTAAGAACGATCCAGAAGATTGGAAATACTCCGTATAATGCGCCCACTGCTGTTGATTTAAGCGCAAGATCAACTGGCATATGATATACAAAAATTGCAACTGCTAATGCAGAGATCATAGCTGCCGCACCAGCAATTTGTCCAGGAGAACGACGAATTGCTAAAAGATAAAAGATAAGAATAATAGGAATACATGCGAAAAAGGCCGATAACGCGAGATTGCTCATAGGATCATAAACTTGAGTCCATGGCATTGACAAACACCTCATTTTCTTATATTTTTTTGATACTGATCATTTCCTGTTAGATAACGCTCTTTTCATCATCATCGGACAGGTGGTCTGACCACTGTATAATTTCTACACTAACTAAGAAATTCCTGCTTTTAATTATAAATAATTTAAAAATATATTTTTTTCTAATAATTCTTTATATACGACAAATTTCCTCCCCTCTTTTCTATTATCTTTCACCTATATATTGGACAGGTGGTCTGACCATGTTATTCTACCACATACAGCTAGAAAAATCCTTCTTTTTTTAAAATATTGCAAATATTTTTTTAATTGATCAAAATCCCCCTCGACCTTAGCTCATTTTCAATTTTCAATAAAGCGTTCGCATCAGTAACTTCTACGGTATGTAAATGTACGCCGGCAGTAATACTCGATAATTGCTCAGCTTTACTTTGATCTAAATTACACAGAAATTCAGCAATATCTCGTCGAGAAGCTAACATCAAATTCGCTGTTAATTCACCATATACCGGGTGTTCTACCATCACATCTAAGACTTTACCACCATTATCAATAATAACTGTCAATTCTTCCTCTAAATTTTCTCGTTCATGTTTACAAGCTAGTATTGCTCTCATTTTCTCATGCTGTTTCATGACAGGTGGTAACACATACCCCTGCGGTGTAGCATACACCTGGGTACCACCAGCTCGCAAAATGGCAAAATCACCAACAATCGCTTGACGACTTACTCGTAGTTCTTTAGCTAGCCACGTACCCGTTAGTGGACCCTCTGCATTTTTTAATATGTTGAGCAATTTCAATCGTCGTTCCCTCGCATCCATCAACATTCACCCTCTGTTTCAGCAGCCGCCCACTCTTGAAGTTTAGCTAAGGTTGTTCTTTGCCCAAGAACAATCATAATATCATCTGCGCATATCACTTCTGTCGCCTTCGGATTGGTCATCAATTGATCATTGCGTTTAATCGCTACGACAATAGAATCAAATCGTCCTTTAATATCACTTTCAATAAAGTTCTTTCCTACTAAAGTAGAAGTCTTTTCCACCGGAATCTCTGCAATATCCATATGTATTTGTTGGTTATAAAAAAGATTTTCGACAAAATCCATAATGACCGGTTTTGTCATAGCGGACACCATTTGTCTTCCACCCATGACGGATGGAAAAATCACAGTCGTCGCACCCGCACTACGCAGTTTTCCTTCTGCCTCTTTTCTATCAGCTCGAGCTACAATTGTTATATCAGGATTAAGACTCTTACCTGTTAACGTAACATACACATTATCTGCATCATGAGATAATGCTGCGATAAGCCCCTTCGCTCTTTTTACTCCCGCTGCTAATAGCACTTCATCAATCGTAGAGTCGCCATTTATACTTAAAATTTTCTGGTCACAAAGTTGTTCATATAATAAATGATCTTTTTCGATAACAACAAATTTTTCCCCTTCTTGTTGCAAGCCTTCAATCACATTGCCTCCCACCTTACCAGCTCCACATACAATAATATGATTCGTTATACTTGCAATACGCCTATCCATATCTTTCCTCCCTAGAAAATCTTTTAAACGTCCTTCGACAGACATGCTGATAACCAAACTAAAAGTATAATAAGCCATTCCGACACCAATCACAATAAATAAGCAGGTAAAGAGTCGTCCTGCGGGCGTCTTAGGCACAATATCGCCATATCCCACTGTTGCAATCGTCACTACAGCTAAATAAGTAGCGTCTGAAAGCGATAGATTTTCAAACACCATAAATCCTACAATACCTAATACTAAAACACTTACAAAAAGCGCAACAGATAATTTTAAGCGACCAAAATGCATGTCGATTCACCTCTTTCTCTTTTAATACGCTATATGATCGCCATACTCCTTTTTTGCAACTAGAAGCAAGTACAACAAAAAATGAGTATTAGAAATTCATTCCAATACTCACTTACAATGTAAAAGATGGTGGGCGATGACGGGATCGAACCGCCGACATCCTGCTTGTAAGGCAGGCGCTCTCCCAGCTGAGCTAATCGCCCGAAATTAATGGTGACCCGTGGGGGAATCGAACCCCCGTTATCGCCGTGAAAGGGCGGTGTCTTGACCGCTTGACCAACGGGCCAGATGGCTCCTCGAGTAGGACTCGAACCTACGACCGATCGGTTAACAGCCGATTGCTCTACCAACTGAGCTATCGAGGAATAATTACATGCATTATTATATCTCATCTCAACAATAATTACAATAGTGTAAACTACTTTTTATCAAGTTTTTTATTTTCCTGAATTGAAAAAACTATTTCCACCCTATCATCCTTACGATTCGAAGTGAACTTTAAAATATAGGACGTTTTTTATTTTTTATTTATGACATAATATTATATAATAAAGCATGACACAAAATATAGTACCACATGTTAAAACAGGAGGGATTTCATTGGATCCACGAATACAAACCCTTGCCCAAAATCTTATTTCTTACTCCACCAGCTTAAAACAGGGGGAAAAAATCCTCATCGAAATGTTTGATGATGCCCTGCCACTGGCCAAAGCTATCGTTCAAGAAGTCTATAAGGTAGGCGCAGTACCTTTTCTATCGCTAAAAAACAACCAACTGCAGCGCGTTCTATTACAAAATGCCAACATCGACCAGCTAAAACATATCGCGCAGTGGGAAGCAAGCCGAATGCAGACTATGGATGCCTATCTTGGAATCCGCGCCAGTGAAAATATCAGTGAATTGTCCGATGTTTCTGCTGAGCAATTACAAAAATATCAACAATATTGGCAAAAGCCAGTACATACAGACCTACGTGTACCAAATACCAAATGGTGTGTCATGCGTTATCCAAACCATTCTATGGCCCAGCTTGCGAATATGAGCACTGAATCGTTTGAGAATTTTTATTTTAACGTTTGCAATCTTGATTATGCTAAAATGGATCATGCCATGACTCCATTAGTCAAACTAATGGAAAAAACAGATCAAGTAAAAATCATTGGTCCTGGTACAAATTTGACCTTTTCAATTAAAGAGATCCCCGCTATCAAATGTTCGGGTTTGCGAAATATTCCTGATGGCGAAGTATATACTGCTCCAGTCAAAACATCAATCAACGGTTCTTTAACGTATAACACTCCAGCAGTATATCAAGGCATAACATATGAAAACATCCATTTAGAATTTTCTGATGGAAAAATAGTAAAAGCCACAGCCAATTATACGGAAAAAATCAATAAAGTCTTAGATACTGATGAAGGAGCCCGTTATATTGGTGAGTTTGCGATTGGACTCAACCCCCATATTAGTATACCAATGAAAGATACACTTTTTGATGAAAAAATAAAAGGTAGCTTTCACTTTACTCCCGGCAATGCCTATGACCACGCCTGCAATGGTAATAAATCCGCCATTCATTGGGATCTTGTTTGTATACAAACCCCAGAATACGGAGGCGGAGAAATCTGGTTTGACGATGTCCTAATTCGCAAAGATGGACGCTTTACCCTTCCTGAACTAAATGGCCTGAATCCAGAAAATTTACTATAACGAAAAAAGCAGATCGTCATCACGACGTTCTGCTTTTTTTCGATTATTTTACTACATCTCGAATGAAATTTGGTAATACAAAGCAACTTTTTTGAATCTCTTCATTATGGTAACGAGTTGTTAACTTTTGCATTTTATCCGTATCTACCTGCATAGGATCATATTTCTTAGATCCCATCGTAAAACAATGCAGTCCACTTGGATATAATGGAATGTTGGCTAAATAAGTCTTCGTAATCGGGAACAATGCTGAAATTTCTTTACTTACATAGGTAAGAAGTTCTTGATGATAAAACGGAGACTCTGTTTGTTGAACAAATAATCCATCTTCTTTTAGCGCTGTATAAACATTACGATAAAACTCCGGTGTAAATAACCCTTTTCCAGGACCGATTGGATCAGAACAATCGACAATAATCACATCATATTTATTTTTTGCATTCTTCATATGCTGAATGCCATCACCAATTTTAAGTTCTAGTTTTGGGTGATTCTGAATAAGAGCTTCACTAATTTCCGGCAGGTATTTTTTTGAGACTTCAACTACCATACCATCGATTTCAACCATTTCAGCTTTTTCTACCGCATCATGCCGTACCACTTCACGAATAGCCCCTCCATCACCACCACCGATCACTAAGACATTTTTAGGATTGGGATGCGTAAATAGTGGCACATGGGCAATCATCTCATGATATATGAATTCTTCCGCAATGGATGTTTGAAATACACCATCCAATACTAACATACGACCAAACTGATAAGAATCCACTACAGCTACATCTTGAAATGCTGATTTGCCCATAAACAAGGTTTCTTTTATACGAGCTTGCAGCCCTATATTGGGAGTTTGAGATTCAGTAAACCACAATTCCATATTTTGTTCCTCCTGCTCTTCTTATTATATCGTTAGCAATCTATTGCTATACATAGCATGAAAAGATTATATCAACATCTATACCATATGGTGAGTTTGTACTTATTATACCATTAATTACCGAAGTCCCCAACCCAATGATCATAAAGATATACAATTCAAGCAATTATATATCAATCACTAAAAAATGACAGTCGTATTGTTCGTCTGCCATGAGCGGGTTATAAGGCATCCACGCCAATTGTTATAAAGAATATTTATTGATATCTATATAGTTACTTTTCGTTTTGAATATTATATAATCAGTATACAAACTATTCTATAAATATTGTGAGGATTTTTATGAGCAGGATGACAGTTGAGCATTTGAAAACAGGAATCATTTTTGGTGACCAAAATACACACGAATATATATATTTACCTGCTGGCGAAATAGGCATAGATGTTCCGTTATGTGTAATGGAAACACCACAGGGACGACAAGATCTTCCGATAAAACAAGCAGCCCTATATGTATTAAAACTTAGTTTAAAACCAGTATCACACCCGCAGCTCGGTAGACGTTCCTATTAGCGTAAAGAAAACTTGACTTCGGTCAAGCCTCAGTGCAGACCAAAGTCTTAGTTGCCCTTACTTGGAATCAAGAAAGTGTTATACTTTCTGATTCCGCAACTGAATATTGAAAAAACACGAATATTAATTTCGTGTTTTTTTCATTATTCCTTATGATCCTGTAACTTTTCTAAAGCAATTGCTAATTGATCTGCACAAGAAGTTTGATTGCGATTAATTTCCTTTGCACATACACCTTTTGTTACATAATGCATGATGATTTACTCCCTATATATATTTATCATCTAAAATTTTTTCCATAATCGTCATATCAATCCACTTACCATCTAGCATACCTTGTTTTATATAGGTACCTACTGTTCTAAATCCTACGGAATGATATAAATTTTGCCCTGCATCATTACAAGCAAAGGTAGTTAATACCAGTTTATGAAATCCTATTTCTTTCGCTAACTTTATAAGGGCGATAAGCAATTGAGTCCCTAAACCTTTTCCTCTATCTTCCCGATGAATATAAATCGATAAATCAGCAACGCCTCGATAACATTCTCTAGGATTAAATACATTGAGAGAAGCCCAACCTTTTATCGTACCATTTTGATCCTCAATCACAATTACTTTATGTCTTTCACTTCTAGTGCTAAACCATCGTTTCATCTCTTCTACACTTTTTTGATCGGCTTCTAAGGTAGCAATCCGATCTTGTATCCCTTGATTATAAATCTCAGCAATTCGCTTTATATCAAATAAAGAAGCAAGTCGCGTCGAAACTGCGATTTTAAGCAAGTTTTGCATTTCTCCCATACTCACCTCACTCCTAATTCATACTTAACATCGATGATCTGTTTCAAGTAGATTATTCCTCAATCCGCTCTATAACATACTGCTGAATCACTTGATATATACGGTAGCGTTCATCCGTATCAGGCAACATATCTCTCAACTTTTCTATATACTGTTGCTGCAGTATATAACGGAAAGAATAATTAAAATAAATATCATATATCCAAGATAAACGAAATAAAATCAAATCGGCCGCTGTCTTACTATCGTGAGGTTTTACTATATTCCCCTGCAAAATATCAGCAACAACACTAGAAGAATAAGTCATCCTCTGTATGGTTTCCGGAACCTGCGGTATTTTATTTGTTACATCATCCGTTACGAGCATAGAGAAAATATCCAATTTATCAGCATCGCGTATCATTTTAGCAAGCAGTAAATATTCATCTTGAACTACCTGTGGTAAACGACGACAATTATGATAACGAATTGCCCACTTGATCATTTCTTGTTCTTCTAAAGATACGTTAGCGATATTTAAAATATCAGATTGCTCTAATACCTCAATGCCTAATGTTGCATGATTGACCGATAATCGATCATTAAATGTTCGGTACATTTGATATTGTTTAAATCGACCAATATCATGTAATAATGCTGCAATCTTCGCTATCTGTAATGTCTTGGAAGAACAATGCAGTGATGCAGCGATCGCCGTTGTCTGTCTTACAACACGCAAGGTATGTTCTTCCTTTAGACGTACATGAAAATCTAGCTTGACATCGATAGAATAAAAGTCCTGTACATAAGTATGAAACCATCTTTCAAGAAATAAAAATGTATTTTCTTGCATGATTATCCTCCACTGCAATCCCTACTTTGTTTTTTTCTTACTCGGAACTGCAGTTAATATCACTTGCTTATCCTGACGCACTACTTTTATATCAAAATCCACAATTCCTTCTTTGTATAACTCAACCTTTAGCTCTAATAATAGTTTCCCTATTTTCTCTTGCAGCTCCGCTGTGAAAAACTCACTACCAAAACTAGGCTTGTCTTTTTTTGCTACCTTGAGCGGTTTCGCAGCTACATCTTCTTCCGCATAAAAATCATTTTCGAAAGTAATTTCTTCTTTATAGTTACCAAGCATTGATTTATCACTTAAATTTTTTGGTATTTTTGCCATTTCAAATTTCACCTCTATGATTTATTTAACCACTTATATAACGTATCAGCAGATGCAATACCTGGTCTCGGTACCCAGTTTTTCTTATCTAGCCATTTGCGAATTGTACTTTCACTTCCTGGCTGAATTAGCAGCGTCTGAATTCCGATTTGTCCAATAATCAATGAAGCAAGCTTACTTTGAGCAACGATTTCACTTGCCATTTCAGGAGTATCACAAGCCAATAGCGTAGCACTCGCAAAAATAGTCCGATCATAAGTAGCAGCCCATTGCTTTAGTGTAGATAAAACACTTTCAGCTGGTGGTATTTTGCTATGATCTGCTATGATTTCAAATAATTCACTGACAGCTACGCCCCCTTTCAGAGCACGCAGTATACTATCACGAGTAAAACTTCCTTGATATACATAGTCTTGCATTTGTGTACTACCAAATACAGATAACATCCACAATAAATAGGGTGGTGCTAAGCGAGGAACAAAAAAAGATAAATCTGGCTGAATCACTAACTGCCCTTCTAGCTCCACCGGTAATATTTCTTGAAATCTTTCAAACAATGTAACGAACTGAGCCTCTATATTGTTGTTACCTATCTCTATTTTACTAAGCTCGATGATAGCTTCAATCGGTTTTCTTTGCTCACGAAGCCACTGTCCTAGCGCCATACCGAGTGCTGTTAATCGCCAAAAGTTTCGAGTTCTTTGCTCCTCTTTCAGCCAAGGCGTAGGTAATACTTTCGTCGTTTTCTCAAATAAGCCCAAATACATCAATGGTTCAAGTACAATAAGTTCCAACCATTCCTCACTACCAAAAGGATCCCGCTCTACAAAGATCACAGACGATTCTGGTATCATACTCATCTCCATCAACGACGCAGCCGTGTGCCAGCATCCTTTTCGCTCGGCAGCATGTTGTAACAAACTAGCAACAAAAGGTAAACTGCCTCTTTTCAAAGTATGCATCCTAGAAAATTCCCAACTGATTGCTGCTACTAGCCGATGCGTCGCTGGCAAAAAAATAAAATCATCCCATTTTTCTGCATTAAAATCATAATAACGACTATCAATTTGATCCATTGCAACCTGCACTGCACAAACTCGCTGCAGTGCACTCAATAGCATCAGCATCTTACTGGTATAGAAGCCTTCCATAGCCTTTTCTTCCCACTCATAAGTTGCCGCACTACTTAGGCGCGATGATAAACGACGTAAAAATGCCTTTGACATAAAACCTTTTGCTGTAAGCTTTGGTTTTTCCACATAGATAAAGGCCGCCATTTCAACCAGGTCTGAACAAAATTCATTATTATGAATCGTAGCGGTTTGCTCTGGCGGTAACTGCGCATTTAAAAAATTATTAAATACTGGCATTGCTCTAAGTGTAGATTTAAACTCAGCCACTACTAATACGACATGTGGATCGTCGCCCTCTAGTAACCAACCTTCCTGCACTAATTTCTTTATAGTAGTAGCAAATAACTCTTTTGACATTTTGGGGGAAAATTGTTGGTAAAGACTCTCTACTAGCGTAGCACTACCAGCAGACTCACATAAAGCTGACAGTATCGCTTGCTGCTCTATCGTAAGCAAATGATATAGGCCCATAAAACGTGGAATATTATAAATTGCATCCCGTAATAGGCTTGGAACATTTCCCACCCACCCACTTACATCAAAACGCCAGCACATGCGGTTCAACGCCATCGTACTCAGTAGATGTATTGCTTCTAAAGTATATACGGTATCCAAACGCAACGGTAGCTTCTTATTTAACACAATATTCCATCCCTTCCCTGGGCGATGTTTGATCAAAATCGAGTATTTGGTATTGGTACCCCTGCTCAGTTAGGAATAACTGACGATGGTGGGCAAATTCTTGTTCACGCGAGTCTTTCGATACAATGCTGTAAAAATAAGCGTTTCTGCCATCTTTTTTCGGGCGTAATATTCTTCCTAAACGTTGTGCTTCTTCCTGCCGTGAGCCAAAAGCCCCAGAAACCTGTATCCCTACAGACGCATCTGGTAGATCGATAGCAAAGTTGGCTACTTTTGAGACAATTAGCACAGGAATACTACCGCTGCGAAAAGCCTCATACAGCATATCACGTTTCTCAGTTGGTGTTTTGCCAGTAATTAAGGGAAAATTAAAATGCATGGCAATTGCCTCTAATTGTTTTATATACTGACCAATAATCAATATCCCTTCATCCGCATGCTTCTGCAATAAATATTGTATAGCCTTCATCTTATCAGCATTTTCCGATTCTAGCCGATATGCCAGTCGTTCCGAAACTTGCGCACACTCCATACGCAATGAAAAATCCATCGGCACACGCACTTCCGTACAAATTGCCGTGGCAATCCAGCCACTTTTCTCCATTTCAGTCCAAGGAACATCTAGTTTTTTCGGTCCAATCAACGTAAAGACATCCGCCTCTCTACCATCCTCTCGAACCAATGTAGCCGTCAAACCTAATCGTCTTCTCGCCTGTAATTCTGCCGTTACTTGAAATACAGGAGCTGGCAACGTATGAACTTCATCATAAATAATCAAACCCCATGCTGAAGCATTGAATATTTCAAAATGGGGAAAAGGTCCATTTTTATGTGGACGATATGTCACCATTTGATACGTAGTAACCGTAACGGGGCAAACATTTTTTTTGCTGCCCGAATATTCACCTACTTCTTCTTCCGTAAGAGTGGTCTTTTCAACAATTTCCCGCATCCATTGATGCACTGCACTCGTCGAGGTCGTTAAAATGAGTGTGTTCATACCAATCTGCGCCATAGTGCCAATTCCAATGATGGTCTTACCTGCGCCACAGGGCAATACCAACACTCCTGAACCACCAGTTTCTCGGCCAGCATCATAAAAAATATCAATGGCTTGCTTCTGATAATCTCGCAGGGAAAATTCACTGCCTGTAATATCATATTGCCTCAGCGTAACATCCAACTGTTCCCCATCAATGTACCCCGCTAAGTCTTCTACAGGGTAACCTATTTTCACCAATAATTGTTTTATAATTCCTCGTTTTCCAGCGGGTAAAATTAATGTATTTTCATCTAATTGATGCTGAAATATCGCTTTTGTTTCTTTATGCCCAGCAATCGCCCTAATAGTTGGAGTGTCATGAGAATAAAGATACAAAAACTCTCCGGGCGTAGCAGACTTATGATCTCCATCCAGCGAACTCACTACTGGATTTGCCATTAATTTAACTAGGCCATAACGCCCCATGTATCCTTGAATATCTCGACTCACATTACCAGGTAATGGAAATTTAATATACTGCAGTAAAAAGGTAAGCACTTCGTCAGGTGTTTGCCCTGTTGCCGCTGCATTCCATAAGGAAAGGGGCGTAATACGATACGTATGAATATGTTCGGGACTTTTTTCTAAATCGGCAAAAACTGCTAAACCGCTACGTACTTTTTCGAAATCCGTATGATGTGCTTCTAATAACACAGAAAAATCACCTTGCACGATCAGAGGATTTATAGGATTATATACCACGTTTGCCTCCTAATATTAGAAACTACTATCGATTCTTTATTATATCAAATTGATACTTTCATTGTACGACTCTTAATAGCTTTCGTCAAAATAAATTCATTTCACTTATAATACATCTGCTTGCCTAATGGAAAATCAATGATCATCTTTGTTCCTTGTCCCGGCTGGCTAATGCATTCAATCGTTCCACCAAACTGTTGCGTTACGATGTTATACAAAATATATAATCCGAGCCCAGTTCCACCCATCCCTCGTTTGGTTGTAAAGAAGGGATTAAATATTTTATCCACTACCTGTTCATCTATACCTTTTCCATCATCGGAGTAGATCAATCGTACCCTTACGTCATCGACTTTCGTAATATCAATGACAATTTTTCCTGAAGAATCAGGTTCATAAGCATGTATCAGTGAATTCATAATTAAATTGGTGATAATTTGCGAAAATGCACCAGGAAAACTATCAATTTGCAGATGGTCTTCACATTGAACACTTACCTTATGTTGCGTCTTTTTTAGCTCCGGCTGTAAACTAAGTAAGATTTCCCCTAGATACTGTTTTACATTAAATACTCTTCGGGCTTCGCTTGATTGATCAACCGAGACTTGTTTAAAACTTTGAATTAATTTTGATGCTCGCTCTAGATTCGAAACAACAATTGTTAGTGCTTCATCAGACTCTGCCAAGTATGCAACCAAATCTTGCTTACGCAGAGTTTCTTTTTCATACAACTGGGTAAACCCATTCAGTATATCTTGCATATGAGATACTGCTGTTACACTCACACCAATCGGCGTGTTAATTTCATGTGCAATGCCAGCAACCAAATTCCCCAGTGATGCCATCTTTTCTGACTGCACCAATTGCACTTGCGTTTGTTGTAAATTTTCAAGAGTCTGTTGTAGTTCTTGGTTTACGGCTTTGAGTTCCTGATTCATAGCCCATAAATCTTGAGTCCTTAGTTCTACTTTATTTTCTAATTGATCGTAGGCATGACACAATTTTTCATCTGCCTCTTTACGTTTTGTGATATCACTGATCGAGCCAACAATACGTATTGGAATCCCCGATTCATTCCATACTGCTTGTCCTCGCATAAATACCCACTTATATTGATTATCTACACAACGAAAACGATATTCCACGTTAAAAGAATCTGTTTTCCCTGCTAAATAGTCTTGCAATAGTTGTTGTACGACCTGATAATCATTGGGATGAACATCTTGCCACCACTCATCTAGACTCCATACATGAAGTTCCTCCGAATAACCAAATAGTTGCTTTACTCGACTAGAAAAAAATATTTTACCTGTTTTTATATCCCAATCCCAAATACCATCATTACTTCCATTTAACGCTAGTTGCCAACGTTCTTCACTAAGACGTAACGCTTGATTCGTATTACTGATTTCCTTAATGTTGTTTTGAATCATTTCCGACATACTATTAAACGCAGTACAGAGCTGACCGATTTCATCTTGCGACTCGACTTCAATCACACTATCAAAATTACCAACCGCAATCTTCGTTGCCTGTCTTGTCAACCTTCGTAGCGGCACCAGTACTTTATATTCAAATAATCGGAAAATCATGATCGTCAGTAATGTAACCGAAATCAGCAATAGTAGAATTAGTGCTTTACTAAATTGATAATGACTAAATCCAGCTTGCAAATTAAATACAAGCACTGTCATAATGATCATCACGAGTGCAAAGATCTTTTTAATACTCTTAATGCCGCTCAACTCTTCAACACCTCACTGAATAACTTTTATGTTTTTCAACCTACCTTACGTTTTATTCTCTGCTCAAAAAACATTATGATTGGAGTACGGTAAAGCAAATATGCAATGATACTTCCCCCTGTCGTACTGATTAGAAAAGGAACTGTAAAAAATAATGCACCCACTTGTGAGCCAATAAAATATTTAGCAACTGGAAAGGCAGCAAGACTTCCGACTATACCTGTCCCAATCATTTCACCTAGCATAGCACCAAAGATATGATTGGTCTTTTTATATAAAACACCAGCGAAAAGCGCTCCAAACACACTCCCGGGAAATGCCAATATGGATCCTGTCCCCAAAATATTTCGAAGCAATGCAATACTGAAGGCGGCACTAACAGAATAATGTGTTCCGAGAAGCACTGCTAGTAAAACATTAATTGCATGTTGCACAGGAAAACATTTGGCGATACCAATCGGAATATAAAACAAATGAGCTGAAAGAACGCCAATAGCGATAAACAAAGCTGTTACAGTTAATTTTCGAATTTCCACATCTATTCCTCCATAATACGGTTGCTTCTTCTAATATCCATTATGATCAAATCGAAGTCTTGATCTATACTTTTCAAACGTTCTTCTACTATTTCAGAAAAACACCCTGTCTCTTCCATCAGTCAACCTCCTACCAGATTATAGCAAAGTACGTAAAATAAGCACCAATAACTGTATTCTAGCATTTCATTCTAAACCCTTTTTTCAGAGGTAAGTATCCAGAGGGCGGTGGTAGGAAGAAGCAATAAATTTATCTCTATCGCTTTACGATACAAAAAGGTCAAGTCTATTCGACTCAATAGACTTGACCTTTTTGTATCGTAAATAGCTTACCCAAAATTTTACTTTCCCTCAATAACATCTTTCATCTGTTTTTTTATTTGATCCGACTTTTGCCCAAAAATAATTTGTATATTATTGTCAACTATAACAAAACCAGCTGACCCCTTAATGCACCATTCCTTGCCTTTCTACCACTCTAGCATTTCGGCTAATAGCGGGAATGGCGATAAGACTCTTGGTAAAATACCTTGAAGAGCTGCAATTGCGACTCCATAATTTACAATCGCTACGCCTTGCTCCTCGGCCATCATGATACGCGCTAGCATTTCTCGGCGATTTAGCATACACGATCCACAGTGTACTACTAATTTGTACGAAGACAAATCAGTTGGCATAGTGGCTCCACTTGACCATTCAAAATGGATTTCGCCCCCTACATACTGTCGAATCCAGCGTGGAAGTTTTACCCTGCCAATATCATCTTCTACCCGGTGATGCGTACACCCTTCGCTCATCAATACTCGATCGCCGGGCTTTAATGCCAAGAGAGTTTTTGCTCCCTCTACTAAAACTTCTAGATTTCCCTTATGACGAGCAAACAAAATCGAGAACGATGTCAACAGTACATCTGGTGGTGTATCAGCATCAGCCTTCAGAAAAGCCTGAGAATCGGTGATAACAATGCGAGGTTTTTTCTTTAGATTGTCAATACATTGTTTTAACTCTCGCTCTTTTACCACATAAGCCATCGCATCTGAGTCTAAGATATCACGAATGACTTGTACTTGCGGCAAAATAAGTCTTCCTTTAGGGGCTGCTAAATCAATAGGCGTCACAAGCACGGCTGTATCACCTGGATTGATTAAATCACCAACAATGCTTTGATCATCAAAATGAGCAGGTGCTGTTTTTACCAAACTGATTTTTAAATCACTAATCCCCACTTTATCAGTCGCACTAACCAATACTATATTTTCAGTGCCCAACTGCTGTTTGATCACCTGCTGATCAATGCTATGACGGTCGCAAGTATCAATTTTATTGATCACCACAATCACTGGAATGTCTTTTTCTCGACATAACCGAACTACCTCTTGTTCCAGCGATCCGCTCCCTGTCTGGGCATCGATCACTAATAAAGCCAAATCGGTTTTAGATAGTACTGCCAGCGATTTTTCAACTCGCAGTTTTCCAAGCGCTCCCTCATCATCCAGTCCTGCAGTATCAATCATTACCACTGGCCCTAATGGCAAAATTTCCATTGACTTATATACAGGGTCCGTAGTAGTCCCAGCAACTTCTGAAACAATCGCTACCTGCTGATTCGTCAGCGCATTAATCAGACTCGATTTTCCCGCATTCCGCCGTCCAAACAGGGCAATATGTAATCGGTTTCCTCGTGGAGTATTATTCATTTTGCGGCCTCCTTTGCCACTTACTATCCCGCCCAATGACCCCTGCTCTCGTCAATTGCTGCGCTTGTAACAATTCACCAATCTCCTCTTGCGTAAAGACGTTTTCTTCTAGTAATATCTCGATTACCTGCCGCCCACTTTCAAGAGCTTTTTTCGCAATATTCGCCGCCTGCTCATAACCAATCAGAGGTGCTAAGACTGTCGCTAGAGCCGTACTATTTTTCAAATGTTCTAAACACTTTTGTGGCATAGCTTCTATTCCCAGAATGCATTTTTCTGCAAATAAACGTAGCGCCCTAGCCATCGATTCCAAAGCCGGCAATAGATTCGCGGCAATTAATGGATAAAAAGCATTGAGCTCCAGTTGCCCGCTTTGCACTGCCATCGTAATTGCCAAATCATTCGCAATCACCTGATACGCCACCTGCGTCACCATTTCCGGCATAACAGGATTGACTTTACCAGGCATAATGGACGAACCTGCTTGCAGTTTTGGTAACCTAATCTCACCAAACGGCATGGAAGATAAGAGGCGTAGGTCAGCACTTATTTTGACCATCGTCACCGCACAAGCTTTCAGCATCCCTGATACTTCAACAAATACATCGGCATTTTGCGTACCATCGATACAATTTTCATCTCTCGCTAGTCCGAGTCCACTTAAACTTCTCAGCCTTTCAATCACAGTATAGCTATATTTTCGAGGTGAATTAATGCCAGTCCCCACTGCGGTTCCGCCAAGATTCACCTTGCGCAGCCGTTCCTCTACCTTATATAGTCGCCATCGATCACGACTAATAGCCTCCGCCCATGCAGAAAATCCCTGCCCAAGTGTTACTGGCACAGCATCTTGCATTTCTGTCCGCCCAAGTTTTAAAACGCCACTATATTCTTCTTCCTTACTTTGCAAAGCCCCCTGCAAATTAGCACAAGCTTCCGAAAGAGGTAACAATAAACCAATTGCAGCCATCCGCAGTGCTGTCGGATACACATCATTGGTTGACTGCGACATATTGACATGATCAAGCGGATGAACCAGATGATAATCACCCTTTTTTCCGCCCAGTATTTCAATGGCTCGATTGGCAACCACTTCATTCATATTCATATTCGTCGAAGTTCCCGCCCCGCCTTGAAAAGCATCGACAATAAAAGCCTCAACCAATTTCCCATCCGCAATTTCACCTGCAGCTTGACAAATAGCACTACCAATCTGATTATCCAGTATGCCAACTGACATATTGCTTTCCGCAGCAGCCTGCTTGACCATCGCTAATGCCTTAATAAGCTCAGGATGTACCTTTTGCCGCGAAACATCAAAGTTTTCCGTCGCACGCAATGTATGAATCCCATAGTAAGCCTCAGTAGGGATTAATTTTTCTCCTAAAAAATCAGTTTCCGTGCGATACATATCTAGATCCTCCTTCCTCAGCAAAACCTTACAACCACAAGCTGATCATGATTTACTTTTCGTTCTAAATCCATATTCACTAGATACCTGCCTGCCAATACCCGTAATTTTCCCCGTAATGCAACCTCGGCAATGCGCAGGCGTATCATTCACACAAATTTTTCCTGGATATAAAGAATACATGGCTCGATACTCACCCTCTGTAACATTCGGCATCACCACATTCGCACCACTTTGCAATGCAATCATACGACCCTCTTTATTTAACGTTTCCATCGCCGTAGTCGCTGGTATATTTGCCTCCGGTAAAAGCAATCGAACAATCGCCATCACCTTCAGACTATCCACAAAAGTTCCACCATCCTCATCAGCAAGCGGTGTATCTTCATTCGGAATAAAAGGCCCAAGTCCAATCATATCCGCATCCAATTCTTTAAAAAACAAAATATCTTCCGCTAACGATTCCAATGTTTGATTCGGTAGCCCCACCAAACACCCCGTCCCCACTTCATACCCTAGTTCCTTCAAATCATGAAGACATCTTACTCTATTTTCAAAACTCATCCCCGGATGCAATGCTTTATATATCTCGCGATCCGTAGTTTCAATGCGAAGTAAATACCGATCAGCACCGGCCTCTTTATACGCCTTGTACTCCTCTCTACTCTTTTCACCCACACTAAGCGTAATCGCTAGCCCCAAAGCCTTGATCGCACCAATCAAATACTGCATATCTTCTACACTATAAAGCTGGCTCTCACCTGACTGTAATACAACCGTCTTATACCCATACTCCTTAGCCTTCGCAGCCAATTCAATCATCATATCCGGCTGCAAATGATAACGCTCTACCTTACCATTATCTTTGCGTAAACCACAATAATAACAACTCCGCTGACAAACATTCGAAAACTCAATCAATCCCCGTAGATGCACCTGATCCCCAACGAACTGCTTTCGCACTCGATCCGCTGCCATAAATAACTGTTGATCATACTCATGCCCACTAAGCAATACAACGATTTCTTCTTTCGTCAAACAATGAGTCATCTCCGCCTTATGAATCACATCTAGTGGACTCACCATACCTCTTCCCTCCTGCCTATATAAAACTACTATTCTAAAGGCAATCGTCGTGGCTGGGGTATAAGGGTTGAGTGGCTTTACGAAGGACGCAAGCGAAACCCTTATACCCCAGCCACGGCAGACCAACAATACAGCAGCTACTTCCTTAATGCGTTATTCCCCCTAAAGGCAATCGTCGTGGATGAGGTATAAGGGTTGAGTGGCTTTACGAAGGACGCAAGCGAAACCCTTATACCTCGTCCACGGCAGACTAACAATACAGCAGTCACTCCCTTAACACACGCACTCCTAGAAAAATAGATCCCGGACACCAGCCTCAATTTGCTGCAACCGCTTCTCCGTCTCGCGACGCAACTCCTCATTCTTTATAGCCGCCAAATTTCTCTCAATCGTATCCTTACCAACCTTTTTCGTTTTCTCATCCGCATAATCAATCAAATATTCCTTAAAAGTGAGCAGCGCATTCGGTTGACAAACATTTTGAATCTCACCACTTTTTGCCAGCTTCATAAACCGATCCCCAGTACGACCTTGGCGATAACAAGCAGTGCAAAAACTTGGAATATAGCCCGTTTCACATAACATCCGAACCACTTCATTAGGTGAACGATTATCTCCCGTTTCAAATTGCATCCCATTAGCAACACTATGCTCTTTATATATTTCATGATAACCACCGACACCAGTACAAGAACCAGCACTAATTTGCGAAATACCATACGTGATCAACTTATCTCTATGTTCTGCGCTTTCTCTTGTTGACAATAGCATACCCGTATAAGGAACAGCCAAACGAATAATCGCAACAATTTTATCAAAATCATCGTCACTTACCAAATGCGGAAAATCATCCAGTGATAAACCAGAAGCCGGGCGCAAGCGAGGTACGGAAATGGTATGCGGCCCAACACCACAATCCTTCTCCAAATGCTCCGCATGTAAAAACATAGCAACCGTTTCATACTTATGATCATATAAACCGTACAGTAAACCAATTCCTACATCATCAATGTTAGCCTTCATCGCCCTGTCCATCGCAGTAGTATGCCAATTATAATCATTCTTTATTGAATTAGGATGAAGCCTGTCATACGTTGGGCGATGATATGTCTCTTGGAATAAAATATAAGTACCAATGCCCACATCCTTTAATTTACGATATTCCTCAATCGTAGTAGCGGCAATATTAACATTTACACGACGGATGCTGCCATTCCCATCTTTCACGCTATAAATGGCTTTAATGGAATCCACGACATAATCAATATCACAATTCACAGGATCTTCGCCAGCTTCAACAGCCAGACGTTTATGACCTAAAGATTCTAATATTTCAACCTCTTCCTTTATTTCATCCATTGAGAGGCGGCGACGTAATTGCTCCTTGTTGTCATGACGATAACCACAATATACACAGTTATTTACACAATAACTAGAAATATAAAGTGGTGCAAATAATACAATGCGCGTACCATATATTGCTTTTTTAACCTCACAAGCAGTACTAAACATCTCTTGTAATAGCTCTGAATCCGTTACCTCCAATAAAACCGCAACTTCTCCCGCTGATAAACCTTGGTATTGACCTGCTTTTTTTATAATATTTCGGACTAATTCTTTATCCTGTGATTTACTCTTGGCCTCCATAAGTAACCTATTAATTAATGCATCATCAATAAAAGCATCGGATGTACGTTGTTGATTATCAATCATTAGAAAGTTCCCCCTTATTTGCTATTTGTTTTGCCGTCAAGGCCGATTTGACAATTACCCCAGGAAGATTGCCTAATTTGCCCGTCAATGCCCCAATATCATCAGTACTGCCTTCCACAATCAGTGCAATAATGCCTACATTTTCTTCATGCTTTGGAATCCCCATACGACCAATAACTAGATGGCTATAATTACCAATTATCACATTCACTTTATCTGCAATTGCTTTCGGTTCATGAATTACAATTCCCACAGTACCAATCCGCTTGTCCATACAATAGATCCTCCCATACATAACATAAGCCTTCCTCTGCATATAGCAAAAGAAGGCTTTACATAAAAATCAATGTTTTCGCCATCCTATGCTCAGGTTTTGCCCTTGCTTGCAGACTTTAGATAATTGTAAAAATGTCCTTGTCCTCCAATATATGGGGTACATACTCCACATATTGTTAGACAACATTATTATACGATATTTTTTCAATAAACGATAGTCTTTGCATTCCACTCCCTTACCAAATTACTACAGGCAATCGTCAGGAATAAACCCCTTATCTTCTAGCAGCTCCTTGGTCTTACAATATGTTTTCATTACCACATCTGGGCAACGGGTCAAACGATTCCAAGGATCATTATTCATGATATGCTGACAATCAATTCCCCCATATTCTTTACCAAACGTTTCTTCAAACCATACTACTAATTCTTGAATCATCGTGCTTAAATGATGACTTTCTTGTTCCGCCAATTCTCCACGACCAGCATATAAAGACAATAAGCAAACCGCTCCCGTTAGAGTTCCACAGTTTTTCCCACTAAAGCCTAGCCCTCCAGCGAGTCCGGTCATAGCCTTTACTAAATCAGGATTGTTTTTACCTTGCTGTTCTAGACCAATAATGAGCAGAACCTGACTACAGTGAAATCCCTGCATATGAAGTTCCGTAATACGAGTTATTTCTTGCTCTTGCATTACTACTTCCCCCTCCAAAATATCATGATCCGTATTATGGCCGAAAATTAAGTAACTTTACTTGGTAGTTTGTATTATGATTGCAGCTAATCATATTCAAGCACCCATAATCTTGCCTAATTTTAAAAAGGTTTACTAATGGCATTCCCAAAATCGAACATAAGAGCAAGCGATTGACCCCTGCATGACCGACAAACAAAACATCACCTGACGAAGAGTTCATTAGATCATGAAAAGCACTCATCACACGTTGCTGGCAATCAGCAAAGCTTTCCCCTCCAGGAACGCGGTAATAACCGATATCCGCACCACGTGTCTTAAATTCACTAGGAAACTGGCTCAAGATATCAGCAAAGGTACGCCCTTCCCATTTTCCCATATGGATTTCCCGTAAATCGCTTCGCACTACAGTGACAAGAGATCTACCATCGGCAATCATCTGAGCCGTTTGCTGGCAACGAGAAAGATCACTACTAAAAATCCCACTTAAAGTAACAGGTTCTAAGAATTTGCGCAATCTCTTTGCTTGCTGTATCCCCTCCTCACTTAATGGTATATCTAGTTGACCAATATAACGCCTTTGGTTATCTTCTAGTTGAATTTTTCCATGCCTACTCAAATAGATTGTCCGATTTTCCATCGGTTTTCTTCAACTCCACAATTTTTCTTTTAGCCGGATTTGGCACATGAATAACCACATCACGAATGATATCAATTGATATCGAAAGACTACCAGCCAGTCTTGCTTGTTCTAAATTCGGCAATGCTTGCAACGCTATAAGAATTTCGCTATTAATACGTACCTTAGACTCACCTAAAATCCAAGCTGTAATTTTTAATTGTGTTGCATGTCGCATATTATCAACAGTTACGGTAAAATCAATGACCTCAGGCACCGCAAATAGCTTTTCATCCAAATCAGCAAGAGTAAAACATGACTGCTCCTCTAAAAAAACCACACTATTCTTTCTATTTCGAACGGGTTCCATACGTCTTAGCAGCGTCCCACAAGGACATGGTTCTGGAATAAAACGCGAAATATCGCCTGTACGATAGCGAATCAGCGGCATCCCTTGTCTAGTTAGTGTAGAAAATACCACTTCTCCTGTTTGCCCTTCAGGGACAGGCTTACCGTTAGAATCAATAATTTCAAAATACAAATCCGCTTCTCGCAAGTGGTACCCAGCATGCGCCATGCAATCCAGTCCTCCACCTAGTCCCATCTCTGTCATGCCATAATGTTCAAATACCTGACAATTCCATACCCGTTTTAACTCTTCTATAATAGAATATGGCACATGATCAGTACTCAAAAGTACACTTTTTAGCGAAATAGCTTGCCCTGTAAACTCTGTATATTTTGCCAACGCTAAAACCTGCGAGGGAATGCCAACTAAACAATCTACACCTTGCCTTACTATAGTCTTTAGCGTTTCAGAAAGATTGGTCACAATGCCATGCGAAATTGGCCTGGCTCCCGCCCGCTTTAATGCGATTTTTAATAAATCACCAATACTGCCAATACGTTCACCAGGCAATAAAATGAGTACTCGATCTCCTGTTGTTAGCATACTCGACATACCTTGTTGAAAAAAATCTATCGTCAATTCTTGGTCGGAAGCCGTAAAGTATATACGTTTAGGATTGCCTGTTGTACCCGAGCTATCTAGCGTTACAATGCGATGAATCTCACTTTGCGATACACATAACAATTGCAGAGCTTGCTCTTTGAGATGCTTTGCAGTGATAAAAGGAAAACACTCTAGATCCTGCAGGCAACTTAATTTCACGGCATCAATATCTTTCCACATCGTACGGTAAAAAGGACTATTCTGATAGGCCCACCCAATAGTTGTCCGCAATTTTTCCAGTTGATACAGACTAATTTGTTCTCGGGTCAACAAATCACTTTGTATACCTATCTTTTTTCCAATCCACTCTTCTAGCAATGTTTTCTGTAATTCAATAACGCTCATCACCTCACTCGTTATCTTTTAAAAAACGATACAATGACTTACCTTGCTGACCTGTTAGATTATAAGCACAAAAAGGTATAATCCGGCTATCAGGACTGACAACATGGATAAAGCATTCTCGTAAACGCTCTAGATCCAAATTCCAAACATCCTGAAAAGCCATGCCCGATACACAAAAAGAGTATTTTTCGGCGCGCTCTAGATATGCATCCAGACTATCAACATTGATCTGACTACAACACGCCTTCTCTTTGCTTTGCGTCTCTTGCTCTTTTTCACTTTGCGGTGCACTCCAGCGCTTGGCAACAAAGTTCTGCGCTTTCTTAGCACCTACTGATGCTACTTTGGGATGACAACACCCCTCTGCTCCTGCTTTTGTCACTGCCTTTAATGTTCCATCCGCTAACAATATAAAGTTACCATGAAAGGAGCAATAGGCATTTTCTCCTGTAGGGGCCTTAAAGTCGCTTATTGTAATACGTTCCCCCGTTTGTTTGGCAATGTTGCGAATGACTTCTGGAATGGTAATACGATCTTGATCTAAAGGAGCCTCTGGATATCGACCAAAATAACTGATCGGCTGAAAATGAACACCACGCACTACAGGAATATTTTCTATGGCATATTCAATAATATTACCAATATCTTGTGTGTTAACTCCAGGCACGAGTGTAGGTACCAGAACCACTCCAAGCTCTTCTTTCGCACAATTAGCAATAGCGGTCTGTTTTTCTGCTAAAAGTGCAGCCCCCCTTATTTTGCTATAAATCGCATCATCCATCCCATCAAACTGCAAAAATACACAGGATAATCCCGCTTCTTTTAGTCGTTTTACATATAGAGGTTCGCGCGCGAGCCTTAGACCATTTGTATTAAGTTGTATAAAATGATACCCCATCTTCTTACCCAATGCCACTATTTCTGGCAAATCATCCCTCATGGTCGGTTCCCCGCCAGATAGCTGAATATTATAAGGACCACCACTCTCAAGCAGCATCCGATACCAACTTTCAATGGCCTTTTTATCAGGATCCTCATTCTCAGTACCCGCTTTGGCAAAACATATTGGACAGTTCAAATTACAGCGATTGGTGACTTCCAGCAGCACACAACAGGTATGTTGTCGATGCTCTGGGCACAGACCACAATCAAAAGGACAACCTTGCTTTACCTCCATAGCACATACCGGTGGCTGCGACGGCAGTTTGGCAACCGCCCACGATTGATAGGACGGCTGTCCGCGCCAAATGATGGTGCGAAAATTGCCATGTTCAGAGCAATTTTTATCTAAATACACCTGGTCATTGATCATAACTCGTTTCGCTGCGATTCGCCTTAAACATACGGGACAAAGACTTTCTGTCATTCCCAGTATTTTTTCTTCATACTGCATATCCATTGCCACCTCTTCTTGCTATAAATAATACGGCTGCTCCAATACTTTCGCCAAACTTACCGCTAATAATTGCTCAACCGCTGTTGCAATCTTTTGCGCACACAAGTGGCGTTTTCGAATCATAGCTACCGCCTCTATGTCATCTCTATATTTCTCCATTGCACTTGATAATCGCTCTTCTAGCGTGACAATGCAGTCCCCTTTTACTAATTTATCAGCTAGATATAACACCATTGCTTCATCTAGCAACAGTTCTTCGCCAAGCACAATATCCGTATGTGTCGCAATCATTTCCGCTATTTTAGGATAGCCAAATTTCCGAATGATTCGTGCTCCTATTTTTGCATGATTTACTTTCCCCTTAGCTATATCATGAAGTTTTCCTGCTGCGATCACAGCGTCCACATCAATATGCAGTCCTGCTTGATTCAATTGAATAGCCAGTTTGCGTGACACCTCGGCTACCACTGTACCATGAGTTCTAATCCGATTTGCCACATTTTTGCGACGTAATATTTCATCGCACTCCGCTGACGTCGGGCTGTGTCGGTGATATGCTTTATATCCTTTTTGATAGTCATCTTGGGTATCAAGGTCTTGTAATATCCCCTCATCTATGACCTCTAATTCAGAGCATTTCGCTTCATAGCCGGCTAAAATCTGGCGCAACCCTGCTGTTTGCTTTCCGAATATAATATCAGCTATACACTTGGCACCAATCAACGGAGGATGTCCTCGATGATTTTGGAAGATGGGATATACAACATCTGCGTTTGTTTTACGAAACTTTCGGCATAACAATCTAATAGTATGGCTTTTCACCAACGGCATATCTCCTGGTAAAAGAAAAAAGCCTTCTATCTCTGGTGTAAGAGCCTGAACTCCCTTAACAATCGACGAAAACATTCCCTCATCATACTTTTCATTCATAATATGTCTTACCGCTAAACCATCTAATACTGGTATTAATTCATCAGCGCGGTGACCCACTACTACTATGATCTCTGTAATACCAGCCCGTCTAAACATATGAATTATACTTTCAATCACTGTGGCGCCAGCAAATGGTAGCAAAGGTTTAAAATCTCCCATCCGTGATGAATAACCAGCCGCTAGCACTACCGCCCCGATCTTACTTTTATTGCCCATGATGTATTCACCTCTCGATGCCTTGTTTAAATGATCTGAATGAACACTTCCATAATACCACCGCACACCATTCCTTCATCTGCAGCCACTTCATTGAGCATCGACACGGTATATAAGCGAGAACGATTTTCATCCATTGCTGTTAACGCTTGCCGTCTAACATCACCTTCACTACAACCGCCACCAATGGTTCCAAAAGACTTTCCATCTGGCAAAATTAACATTTTACTACCAGCTTTACGAGGTGTGGAGCCACGGGTGTCAACAATCGTAACTAAAGCGGCTTTTTCACGCTGCTCTTGACATTCACAAATTTGTTTTAGCATTTCCAGATCCATTACCGCACCTCCTTACGATGACTTATGGAAACACCATCTCCACCGCCACGAAATACACCAATCACCTCAGCAACAATACTTACCGCTATTTCAGCAGGCGTTTCCCCTTTGATATCAAGACCAATCGGAGCCTTTACCCTTCGTATCAGTTCCTCTGGTACTCCCTCTTCTCTGAACATATCAAATATTTCTTTTACACGCCTTTTACTACCAATCATCCCCAAATAACGTGCCTTACTTTCCATCGTAGCACGCAAACACTCCATATCGTATTTATGCCCTCGCGTTACGATAATAACTGCTGTCTGCTCATCAATCGTAAGCTGCGCCAATGCCTGATGAAAATTTTCGCAAATTACGGTATCCGCGGTAGGAAATCGAAGTTGATTGGCAAATTCAGGGCGATCATCGACAACCGTTACAACAAAATCTAGTAACGAAAGCATTTGTACTAACGGTTGACTAATATGTCCACCACCAAAAACGACGGCCTGAAACGGATTTGAAATTCTATCCCATAACAATCGGTACTTCCCACCTGTTGGATCTTCGAGCGCAAGAGTCGTCGCTTTTCCCCACACTACATGTTGCACTTGTTCTACAATCCACTGCGTAACCCCTTCATCCCATCCGCCTTCTACCGTTCCATCATCATAAACAAGTAGCATTTTCCCAATATATTCATCACGATTGGCATCAATAACTGTTATTATATTTGCCGCCTTACCACGCTCCATAGCTGACAACATATTACGAAATATCATACACACCTCTCCTTCTTGAAAAAGCTACAACCTATCATCATAAACATTACTTGAATTTATCTTACAATTCAACTACTATATAGATATATACCAACTCATTTTACACGGAGGTGACTACAATGAATGAGGAATATCTAGAAGCAGACGGTCTTGAGAAAATCGAAGCCGATACCATTACCATCGAAGTAATCGATCAGAATACAGGGGAAATATTCAGACGTAATTTACCGATAAAGTATATTGAAACAGCTAATGGTATCCGGTTACTCGGTGAAACAATAGACGGTACTCCTTCGCAAATCGTCTTTTACTCCGAATCCGCTATGACTAAAATAAATGAATTACTTGGTAATGGTCCTAATAGTCCACGTTGCAACCATAAAGAATAACCCAGCTATGATAAACATCCCAGTCCGGGATGTTTATTTTGTTTTTGCTGCTGATATGATCATTCTTTGCGACATCTGGCATTGCGGACAAAGTCGCCCTTCATTACTATCATTACATTCCTGGCAATATACCGTAAAACATCGTACGCATTTATATAAGGGAATATCAACTAATACCTTTGCACATCGCGGACATATCTGCTCGCTCAAAGTATCCCTTCTTTCTTATCAATATTTTCACCAGCATCGCTTATGGTTCCATCTTTTTCAACAATCATCAAATAATAGCCTATTCTTTTTATCCTTTTATCATCCTTATCCATTCCTGTGCATTCCCAAAGTTCTTCGATCGAACCATTTTCCATAATAAAACGGGCAACAAACTCTCTTAACAATGGCGACTGATCTTCAAAAACTAGGATATGAAATCCTTGTTGCTGCATAAGCTCACTGATTTCACTATATGTCATAATACCCGATGAATGATCGGCTTCAGCATAACCACTTGTATCCTGAATATAAAGATCGGTGATTGCCAACTTCCCCTTAGGAACTAATATTCGGTTGATTTCAGACAAAACCTTGTTCACGTTAGGTATAACCGACAAACTACATTCGGCTAAAACACCATCAATAGAATGATCGTTAAATGACATATTTTCTGCTGAAGACTGAATAAGTTGTAAATCGGCGGTACGTTCTTTTCCGCATTGCACTAGCACCAATGATAAGTCAATGCCAAGAGCATATAGCCCTCGTATATTTCGTAAATATTCTACTGTTATTCCCGTGCCACACCCAATATCAAGAACCACTGCACCATGGGTAAAGTTGCAGTAATCAACAAGACGCTGTGTTAACATCAGCCCGCCAGGTCTGACTCCTTCTGGCATTTTGGAAAATATACTTTTTTCATACAAGTTAGGATTATCTGGGTAATAATTACTGTTTTTATCATGACTACTATTTCTCATTATTTATCCTCCAATGCCTTTTCTACCTGATCCATTTTACCTCTTGCCAATTCTTCAGGAATGAAAACTAAACCGCATTGTGAACATTTATAAAGTTCGACGGGAAAATCACTTCCCAAGTAAGATAACGTTACTTGTCCTAATGTTAATGGTATCTTACACTTATTACAAATGATGCTATCTTGAGTATGCGTATCAATTGCAATCACCCCATTATTCTTTTATTTCCAGCCTATGACAATAAGCATTATGTACTATAAAACCATCTTCACCTTGAGAATATTCTACCCAGTACGTTACACTTACGGGTTTAAAATATGCAATATAAGTATTTTTTTCGATATTCTTCAATTTATTACCCGTGCTTTCAGCGTGTGTGATCACAGCAATCAGATCATTGGTAAGGATCATCCGCTGCTCCATGACCTGCCTTACATCATCAGCAATAACCAATGTAACATGGTTTTGTTCATTATCCATCGATTCGCCCCACACCTCTCGCAGCAACATCTTTTTCAGCTTACTCCTATTCTCTTGCCTTTGAGAATAGCCAGGACCTTTTTCTCTAGCTTTCCTCGTTTCTTCCGTGTCAAAAATCAAGTCCAAAAGATGATACGTTCGTTTACCATGATTAGCAAAATTATCATGACACATCGCACAGTATGTAAGATAATCATGCTCATTTTCCTGAATACGCTTCTCGATCATTTTATGTGCAACTTCTGGATTGGCAAAATTCATTAAACCACCATACCCACAACACTCTGTTATTTCATGGCTGTTTTTCAATTCCTCTACTTGATGTCCAAGTGTATGTAAAATATTGCGTATACTCTGCTGCAAGTCAGCTTCATGTCTTGTCGTACATGTATCATGTACGGCCAGTTTTAATGAAGAAATCTTTTTTGTTTTTTGCTCTGGTAGTCCGATCTTTTCGAATAGAGTCCAAATAGGCTCAACATCCATTTCTGGAAACTCACGTTTAAAAATGCTATAGCATGTTGGGCAACCTGTAATTACCTTTGGCGAATTAAGGCTCTGCCAACTATTCTTTATATTTTCAATGGTTTTCTTAAACAACTCTTCTTGCCCCGCCCAATCAGCTGGTACACCACAACACCCGAGCATGATTCCCACACCATCTGTCATTTTTTCGCACAAAAACTGATACAGTTTCATTACATGGTGAGGCGCTGACGCACTCAGTTGACATCCAGGAAAAAATACCGTACGACTGGAAATAAAACCTGGCTGGTGTTTCGTTAACGTAAACTCCTCGCTTGTACTAAACTGCATATCTCGCAAGGCAAAATCATGAGCAGTTGGCGGCATTTTCCCTTTGCGTACCATAAGTTGCCGTGCTTCTCTGCAAATCTCCCCCATATTCAAATTTCCCGGACAAACCTGCGCGCATAGTCCACATAAATTACATGCATTAATCATTTTATTCGCGTGATGAATTCCCATCACAATTGATAGATTATTATAGACTTCGCGCACATAACGCCGCGGGTAACCTCGATAATGAGCTAAATATTCACAAACCTTAACGCACTCTAAACATTCACATAACAAGCAACGATTGGCTTCTTCCACCGCTTCGCCTACCGTATACTCGCTATCAACACTTTGCACCGCCATCTTGGGCGTTATTCCATCCACATTTGTATACAGTAACGTCGCAAAAGATCCTTCTCGATTACGATTTGCAGTAAGAGATGCTTTTTGCAGCAAGCGATCAATCGAGTTGGCCGCTATTTTCCCATGGCAAATCGAAGTAATTGGTGATTTATGGTCTGAACCTAACAATAGACTACCACCTGCAAATATTTGTGGCTTACTAGTTGCCAACGTTAACGGATCAATGGCAAGGTTGCCATCTCCAGCAAGAGCAACATTCAAATCAAGTGTAGTACTATCCGTACATCCAATTGCCAAAAAAACAGCATCAAACTCCGCACTAAGGCTTACAATTGATACATTTGCACTTTCTTCATTACTCACTACGACATTAAAATTGACCTTCACTGGTAATTTTTTGAGCAAAGAAAAATCATCCACAATAGATTGGCGTGGTAGTTTTTCTTCATCAAAACTCCAAATGCTACCACCTAAACGATCAGTAGCCTCAAAAATAGTGATTTGGTATCCCTTTTTTCCAAGCTCGACTGCAGCGGTTACTCCACTGAGCCCACCACCAACAATGGCTACACTCTTACCCCTTGGTGGCATCAATACCAATTTACGAAATTCTTCTGTACTCTGATCCATACAGATTTTTTCCAGTCTCCGGACTTCTATGGATTCATCTATTTCTTTTCTCTTACACCCATGTTTACAAGGCTGATCACAAATATTGCTGATGATTCTTGGGAAAGGTACCATGTTATATAGTAATTGAGCCCCTGCCTGATAGTCTTCTTTTTGTACAGCGGCAGCGATTCCCCGTGCATCCACATGAATCGGACAACTAGCAGTGCAGCCTGGTGGCTCTTCTTGAATGCATCTTTTTTCTCTTTCACGCAGTACATTTTGTTCCATACATTTCGTCCTTTCCTAAAATGTATTTGCAATGCTTCTTATTGTAGAAAACCTAAAACGAATTAAAACTAACAAATTTTAACTCGTTTTAGGTGTTTTTCTATACCCTAGACTACTTGGCTTTTGCTGCCAATGCGTCAAGGCCCGCTTTTATTTTTTCTGGCAATGCAGGGATGGAATAAATACGTACACCGCATGCATTGTAAATAGCATTCAGAATCGCTGGATGCGGAGCACTCAGCGGACCTTCGCCAGCACCGGCTGCCCCGTGGGGTCCGTGTTCGCGTGGAGTAACATTATAGATAATTTGTATATCATCAGGAACATCATTGATAAATGGTAAACCACAATTTACCAAATTGGTATGTTTCTTTAGATCTTCAAAATCTTCGGTAAGGGCAAGACCAATTCCCTGTGCTAAACCGCCATAGACCTGACCGTCACAAGTCGTCTTGTTCGTAATGGTTCCCAAGTCTGCAACCGTTGTGAATTTTACGACGGTAGCCTTGCCGGTCTTCATATTGACTTCCACTTCCGGCATGAATAGCTCATACATATAAATTGGGAATGGATTGCCTTGACCAGTCACAGGATCACAATCCGTACACATGGAAGCTGTCCATTTTCCATTATAACGAAGAGGAAGATTTTCAGCTTTCATTTCTTCATAAGTACGATAGGTACCATCGCTTTTACGCATTGCATTCATTAGCATCTCACAAGAAATGCGAATGGCATTACCAGTCATGACATTCGAGCGACTACCGCCAGATGGTCCGCTATTAGGAGTCAATGCCATATCATTCATAACTAATTTAATTTGTTCAGGTTTGATGCCAAGCGGGCGGAGCGTTTCATGCGCATGAGACAATGTGCCAATATCTGCACCTTGCCCATGATCTTGCCATGAATCACCTACCGTTACGCCCGTTTCCGTCAATTCTACCCAAGCCTGCGAGCTATCTGGGCCATCAAGACCACAACCATAAATACCAATGGATAAACCTACACCACGTGTTTTTTCTGGTGTTGAAAGTTCTTTACAACGTTTTTGAGCATCTTTCCACAATGGACGAAGAGTGTCTAACATTTCTTCCAGACAAAATACTTCTGGCACTTGTCCTGTAGGAGTTGTAGCACCTGGGCGATACACATTTTTGTAACGAAGTTCTAATGGGTCCATCCCCAGTTTTTCAGCCAATTCATCCATCGCAATTTCAGAGGCTAAGAATGACTGCGGCGAACCATACCCACGAAAAGCCGATCCCCAAGCATGATTGGTACATACAGTCTTACCTTTACCACGGATACTTGGAATATCATAACCGGCACCAGTAAATTGTGCCTGACGCAATGTAACCAAATCTCCAAATTCTGAATATGGACCATGATCCAGCCACCAATCTGTTTCCATGCCAAGAAGTTTCCCTGTTGAATCCGCAGCTAATTTACATTTTACAGAGGCTGGGGAACGTTTTCCTGTATAAGTAATATTCTGGTACATGCTAAAGTTAAGAGTCACTGGTTTGCCAGTCGCTAAACAAGCAACACCAAGTAAGGCTTCAATGGTTGGACTGAATTTATAACCAAAAGTACCACCAGTTGGGTTTTGAACAAGGCGACATTTTTCAGGTTCAATGCCAATGCCTGCTACAATCATCGCATGATGCAAATGAAGCGCAATGCTCTTCGAATGGATTGTCAAACGACCTTCTTCATCAATATAAGCCGAACCACAGTCTGGTTCAAGTGGCAGATGAGGTTGGCGACTACAGTAGGTTTCCACTTCTACTGTTACAGTATCTGGATTTTGCATAATGGGCGCTGTATCTTCGCCTTTTATAATACCTTGTTCAAAATAAATATTAGGCACACCAGGATGGATTTCAATCGCATCAGGAGCCATTGCAGCCGGTCCACTCATATAAGATGGTAAAATTTCTAAATCAACTTTTACTTTCTTAGCAGCTTGCTGTGCATGCTCTTCTGTATCAGCGCAAACAATAGCTAGCGCATCACCAAATTGGAATACTTTCTCGTCGCAAAGGATGGGGCGATCCCAACCATCTCCCTTATTCGTAGGAAATGTAATCAAACCTGTAATGCGATTTTTACCTTTGACATCTTTATGAGTAATAACCTGATAGACTCCAGGCATTTTTTCTGCTTCTGAAGTATCAATGCCGAGAATATTCGCATGTGATACTTCAGCCTGTACCAAAGCTAAACGCAAAGTTCCAACAGGCATTTGCAATCCAACATCAGCGCCAAAATCCCATGTACCGGTTACTTTGCGTAGTGCCGAAGGACGCTGATAGGTCGTTCCATAAATTTTATTACCAACAGGTTTATATAATAAATCCTCTTTGTGCATTTCACCACGAAGAACCTTGGCCGCTGCCATTACAGCATCGATTAATGGTTTATAACCTGTACAACGACAGGCATTGCGATTTTTTTGGAACCAATCACGGATCTCTTCTCGAGTAGGATTTGCATTCTGGTCAAGTAATACTTTTGCTGAGAGAATAAAACCAGGGCTGCAAAAACCGCATTGTGCACAGCCATACGCCATCCAGGCAACTTGCAATGGATGAAGATTATTAGAGGGAGCAAGTCCTTCAATTGTCGTAATGCAAGCTTCCTCTGGTACTCTCTTCATTTTGACAATACAAGAACGAACCACTTTACCATCCATGATAATAGAGCAAGCACCGCATTGACCCTGATTACACCCAACTTTACAGCCAGTTAGCAAAAGTTGTTCCCGAAGCACGCTCGCCAGAGTATTTTCTGGATCAACAATTAAAGTCCTAGGTAGTCCATTAATATTCAATACCATTTTTTGCATTTTATACTCTCCTTTATATTTTAATTTATATCTCAAAGGTCATAGACCTTTAAAATTTAATAGCCTTTGCCAAAAGGACAATGAGGATACTGACAAGGATCACAGTTTGTACATAATCCGCCATGAGCCAAGCGTGTGATATCTTTGCGGCTTACCTCTTCCCCTGCTAAAATGCGAGGAGTAATTAAATCAAAAATCGTTGTCTGATGATACATTACGCAACCCGGTAAGCCCATTACTGGAACATTTCCAATATAGGCTAGCATAAACATTGACCCTGGCAGCACTGGCGCTCCATAGATAACAACTCGCCCACCAGCAGCCTTAATTCCTGCTGGAGTGACATCATCTGCATCTACTGACATTCCTCCAGTCGTTACAATCATCTCAGCGCCTTCTTGAATCAATGTTTGTATGGCTTCATTGATCATCTCAACTTTATCATCAACAATAATTTGTCTTATAATCGTACTACCCAATTGTGTGATCTTCTCACGCATAATCCGACCAAATTTATCTTGTATACGACCATGATAAATCTCGCTACCCGTTGTAACAATTCCTACTTTCAGAGATCGCAGAGGCTTTATTTCAAAGACTGGGGATGCTAGGCGTCCAATTTCCTCTACATTACGTATCGGTTCCACATCAATCACTAGTGGTACAACTCGGCAACCTGCAATCACCTTACCAGCGCGTACTAATTGATTGGAATGTATAGAGGCCACTACCACCTCACTCACGTCATTAATATCTTCTAATGCATCAACATTGATTTTTAATAATCCATTCATCCGTGCTTTTAGCTCCACCTTACCTTCGGTAGGCTCTGTTAAATCAATTCCTTGCCCTGCTACAGCTTTGGCAATTCGTATGGCTGCATCAGTTTCATGCAGTACGTTATCATTTACTTCCCAGATATAAATATGTTTTTTCCCAATGTCTAGCAACTTAGGTATATCTTCTTTTTTTACAATATGTCCCTTTCTAAAAACTGCTCCTTTAATTTTTCCTGGAACAATTTCCGTAATGTCATGACATAGCACTGTACCTTCCGCTTGTTCTACAGGTATACTCTTCATCTACTCACATCCTCACTGTATATACAGCTCATATATTTTTTCACAAAAAAACAAAGCATAAAAAGAACAACAGCGCTTTGCTTTGCTTTGCTTTGTTTATCAACTCTGATAATGCACTGTATTTCTTTTTCTTTCTACATCTTATCTGTTACTTTTATTCAATGCAAAATCCATGCCACATTCTATTATTTTTAGAAGATTCCGTTTTTACACCATCTCCACACTCATACTATGTCTTTATTTATAATTTATAAACATTAAAAATCGAATCATGTAAAACCAGTGTCACATTACTGTTTCATTTCAATTCACTATTGCAACACATTTGGTACACTTATGTGACATTCTCTTTATATAAATTCTATTTTAATTTTCTATCCCATAGGAACGCATCTTACGATAGAGGGTATTGCGTGAAATTCCTAGTTCGCGTGCTACCATACTAATATTACCACCATATTTTGATAAAAATAATAACATTTCTTGCCGTTCTGCCACTTGTAATAATTGTCGCCTTTCATGACGGCCTAACCGTTCTTGTAAAACAGGAAGAATCGACACCGATTGTACTTGGTTCTCAATTGGTTCTTGCACCGCATACAGCTCAGCAGGTAGCTGCGCAACCGTAATCACTTCGTTCTCCGCTAAACTTACAGCCCGCTCGGCTACATTTTGTAGTTCACGCACATTTCCAGGCCAATCAAACTTCTCAATATAAGACATCACGGCCGGGTCAACACAAAACTTAGTACCACGATCTCGCGCAATCTTATCTAAAAAATGTTGAAATAATAAAGGAATGTCTTTGCGGCGATTACGCAGTGGTGGAATGGTAATGGAAATCACATTTAGCCTATAATAAAGGTCTTGGCGAAATGTCTTTTTTTCCATTTCTTGAAATAAATTTTTATTTGTCGCACAAATCACCCGCACATTAACAGAAATGACTTGATCACTACCAATCCGCGTCACTTTTTTTTCTTGCAATACTCGCAGCAGAGCAATCTGCTGCTCAAGAGGCATATCACCAATCTCGTCCAGAAACAATGTACCACCTGAAGCCAATTCAAATTTTCCTGGTTTTCCGCCCTTCATTGCTCCCGTAAATGCTCCCTCAGCATAACCAAACAATTCACTTCCAATTAGATCACTTGGTATTACGCCACAATTGAGCGCAACGAAAGGATCATTTCGTTGTTCACTATGATTGTGAATGGCCTGAGCAAAAATTTCTTTGCCAGTACCACTTTCCCCTTGCAGCAAAATACTCGACGATGTAACAGCAGCTAAAGAAGCAACACGTATCACTTCTAGTATTTCTAAACTCTCACCAATAATATCGCTAAACCGCAAGGTAGCATGATTACCACAAAAACGATTAACCAATTTCTGAATTTGTTTCATTTGACGTAAAACAATGACCCCACCAATAACAGCCCCTTCTTCGTCGACCAAAGGTTCACCTGAAGCTAAACAATGAAGCATTGATTTTTTAGCATCGACGATAATTTCCATATCTTCATAAGATGTATTACTACATAGCATTTGTTTGGTTAAAGCAGCCTTTGTGCCGAATATTCGATCAATTGGCATGCCTAGTACTTCTTTTTCAGTGCGATTTAAAACCTTCTTTGCAGCGGGATTTAACTGGGTCACAATACCACAGGTATCTATCATCAATACTCCATCAGAGATGGTATTAAATACATTGTTCAGACGATTATTCGCCAATGCTAATTCATGATTTTTCCGTTTGATATCAATTTGTGCCATAATTGCTTCTGCTGCGGCTACTACCATACCAAGGGTATGTAGATGCGTTTTAGAAGAAGCTCCCGACATATCTAATATGCCAACAACCTGCCCACAATTATCGAAAATTGGGGCAGATGAACACGTCAGGCAATGATGTTTCTGGCAATAATGTTCCGCTCCTGAAATCTGAATGGGTTTTTGCACAATCAGAGCAGTACCAATTGCATTGGTTCCTACCTCTTGTTCAGACCAACTAGCACCCCTAAAAAAACTATTCGTCATTGGATTATTTAGCGTATCTTCATCAGCAAACATCTCCATGATATAACCACGTTCATCAGTGAGAGCAACAACAAAACCAGATCCTTGAACAAATTCATACAATTGAGACATAAACGGTTTAGCAATTGTGATCAGCTCGCATTTTTCAGTAAGCATACTACCAAATGCTCTTCCATCTAGTTTACTATGAATAGAGTGATCATAAGGATTGACGTTCGTTTCATGACAACGAGTCCAAGATTCAAGAATATAGGGTTTAAGATCATAGGTCTGTTGTTTTCCATCAATAAAAGCTTGCCAGTTTAAAAGTACATGTTCTTGATCACTACCAATCATAGTCATAGGCCTCCTTATTCATAGAATATCTGTCAACGCTAAACAATATGCACCTCTGTAGGATGAAAGGCTAATGTAATACTAGAACCACTTTGCACCTTATCCGTTATATGATTGCGCAGCATCCTAGTACTTACAGTATGTTCTCCTATTGTAACTAAAATTCGATATGTACCTACTCCTGGTATAACCCGCTCCACCAGACCCTCCATAACGACCCACGATTCCGATTGATGCATCAATGTTTTATTATACAAATAAATAGCATCGCCCGGAATACAACATGCAGAAATGGGCTGACTCTTCTCTTGTCCATAATATAAAAACCGTACCCCATTGGCTAGCCTAACAAAACATCCTTGGCTGTTCTGCTCTATATGGCATGGGATAATATTATCCATACCTACCAATCGGGCTACTTGTTCACTCACTGGTCGCCGCATTAGATTTTCAGGTTTATCATCTTGTACGATTCTACCGTTAAATATAACTAAGGCCCTTTCAGAAAAATGCAGTACATCCGTAAAATGATGGCTCACCAACAAGACGGTTATTCCTCTAACCTCCGCTATTTTCCTGATTTTCTCAATCATCTCATCCCTAGTTGCCGCATCTAAAGCGGCGAAAGGCTCATCGAGTAATAATAGTTCCGGAGCCGTTACCATAGCCCTAGCAATACAAACCCGTTGGGCTTCCCCCCCTGATAGTAAGAGGGCTTTCCTAGTTGCCAGATGATCGCATTGAAAGTCCGCCAACGCTTTGTATACCCGTTCTCTTACTTCCTCTTCTTTTACACCACGAAACCGCAGTGCTAGGGCAACATTATTAAATACCGTGTCATCTAGTAGCAGCATCTCTTGCAATACCATCGCCGAACGACGACGAAACAGGGTTTTATTGCCATTACTAATAGGTTGTCCAAATAATTGCATTTCGCCACGATAGGGCTGCAATAAATTAACAACTTGCAAGAGAGTGCTTTTCCCCGCACCATTCGGACCAACCACTGCTACTAATTCGCCTCGGCGTAACACCAACTGTTCAATATCCAATACATTTTTGCGTGTTCCCCGGTCTACAGTTACATGCTGCATATTTAGTATATATTCATCCATCATTTTCCACGCTTTCCGCCATGTTGTAAGTAAGTTAATAATACGACAATGCTGTATGCGGTAATTAATAGAATAAAGCTAACCGCAAGTGCCATATCATAGTTTCCTTTTCCAACTTCCATAACTGTTGCTGTAGTTAATACTCTTGTTTGTCCCTTAATGTTACCGCCCACCATCATGGATGCTCCCACTTCAGAGATAACCCTTCCAAAACCAGCGATAACGGCAGCCATCAAACCGAGCCGCGCCTCCCGGATGATGAGCCAGCATGCTTGCCAAGAAGTAGCTCCCATTGATATTAATTGCCAGCGTAATTTGGGGTTAATACTAAGGATAGCAGCAAAGCTGAGGCCCGCAACAATTGGAATCGCAATAATTGCCTGGGCAATGATCATGGCTAGCGGCGTATACATTAGATTGAAGTCTCCTAAGGGACCGTAGCGCCATAAAAGTAAACTAACAACTAAACCAACTACAACTGGTGGTAATCCCATTCCAAAATTAAGCAAACAACTAAATACTTGCTTACCATGAAACTCCTTCAAAGCCAACCATAAACCCAAAGGCACACCAAATACTACACTGATAGCTGTGGCTGTACCAGATACGGCAAAAGTAAGCATCACTACCTGAAGAATCTCATTGTCACCACTGATCACGAGCCGAAAGGCCTCCATCACTCCTTGCAGAATCATATCCATCTTGTCCTGTTAAAACCCAAAGTCCTTCTCTGTCTTACCACCATCAGCAAAAAATAGTGGCTGTCCAAATTTATCTTTTCCATAAGTAGCAATCAGTGCCTGCCCCTCAGCTGACAATAAAAAATCACTAAATGCTTTGGCTGCCTGCTGATTTACTTTAGAAAATTTCTCTGAGTTCACTGTCATTACATGATAGATATTTAACAATGTAGCATCACCTTCCACTACAATCTGCAAAGAGAGATTTTTCTTTTGTGCTAAATATGTAGCCCGATCCGTGAGAGTATATCCCTGCTTTTCATCAGCAATTTTTAAGGTTTGTCCCATTCCCGCTCCAGCTTCCAAATACCACGTATTAGCTGGTTTTATCCCAACTTTCTTCCATAGTTTTTTCTCCATTTTATCAGTACCCGAATCGTCAGCGCGAGATACAAACAATGCTCCGCTTTTGGCAATCGCGGCCAGCGCTTCCATTGTTGTCTTACCCTTAATCTGAGCTACGTCACTAGTTGGCCCCACAATAACAAAATCGTTATGCATAACCAATAATCGATTTATAGCAGCCCCACTAGCAAGGACCTTTTTTTCAGCATCCGGTGCGTGGACGAGTAATACATCCGCTTCGCCTTTTTCTCCCATAGCCAAAGCCTGCCCAGTGCCAACGGCAATTGTCTTTACCTTATACCCTGTTTTCTGTTCGAATATGGGTAGTAAAACATCCAGTAATCCACTATCTTGCGTACTGGTTGTTGTCGCTAAAATCATCTCGGTATTGCCTTTACTCTGTCCGCTACTTTCCCCTTGTTTCGCTGGTGCACTACTACAACCAGTATAAAAAATAGCTAGCATGACCATCAAACACCCTATGATATACTTACGCACGATGACCCCTCCTACTTAATAGTTAAATTTTCAAAAATATTAAATTCTGTATCAAAATAGAATAACTTTTTCTGCATTAATTCACCAATACCTGTCAGCAACTTTACCACTTCTTGCGCCTGAATCGTTGCTGCCAGTGCCGGAGTCGTTGCTGGATTTCCTAGAGTCATTTCAATACCCTTATCAGCGCTGTCTGTGGCTTTGTAAATTTTTTCTAGCCCTATATCGCCAGGTAGTAGCGTAGTGACTTGGCCGGTAAAGCCTGCAATAGCACCATGAACTAACGGTATGCCAAGCTTTCTAGTAACCCTACTCACCAGCAGGCGGCTACTAATCGTATCCAAAGCATCAACAACAATGTCCATACCACAAAGCAGTTCCTCAGCATTTTCTTCGTTTAACATCTGAGCAACGCCTTCAGCATATACATCTGAATTAATTTCAGCAACACGACGAACGGCCGCAAGTGATTTATTCACGCCTATATTTCCTTCTGTTGCTAATAACTGTCGATTTAAATTATGAGCGGCGAAACAATCACCATCAATAATTCGCAAATAGCCGATGCCCTGACGAGCTAATAGTTCAATACTATTTCCACCAAGCCCACCGGCGCCAACAATTGCGACTTTCGCTTTTAAGAGGGCTAGTTGTCCGTTAATCCCAATGGTTCCAATATTTCGTAGATATCGCTCTGGCACTTCACCATGCTCAAGCAATTCCACAGAGTTCTTCCCAGGCATCAACCACCACCTACTGGTGGAAAAAGGCCTAAACGATCACCATCATGCAAAGTAGATTTCAGTGCAGCACTAACGCCATTAATCATAATAATATGGACTTCTGCCGAATCGACGTTTATGTTTTTCAATAGTTCAGCCACAGTATGATCTGCTGGCACTTGAACTGGAAACATACCATGCGAAATAACAGGAGCATGTCGCCGTAACGTAGCATACAAACGAACCTCAATCACCATTGAAAATTCCCCCATTTTTTACTCTTTTTTCCCAAATCCTAATAATACCCGATATGGACCAGGTGTACCAGGTGGTACGAATGCCACACGATCACCTGGATGAATCACTGCAGCAGATGGTAAGAAAGCTTTTCCATTTATAAAAATTATTTCTACTTCTTTCTCTGGAATATTAAGTTGATCAATGAGCTGTGGACCTGTTAGAACATTCTCTATATTTACCTCAAGCGGAATCGACCAATTTCGTTTTTTAAATACTTCTACAAGCCCCATAAACACTCGAAGTTCAATTGTATCTGGCATCCAATCACCCCCCTATCAGGGTTTTAGTATTTTACCCGCATCCCTTAAATCATAGCCTCCTAAGGCTTCTACTTCCTGCCGAAATTCAGCGGTCTGCAAAATGTCGAGGATTGCCTGTAATCGCTGATCATCAGCTGTAAAGTTGAGAAGCAAATCATATTGTTCCTGAGCAACAGGGATAAAGTCCAATCCCAATGCCAGTGCTGCTGCCTGCACACCTAGTCCAGTATCTACTGTCCCTGCTGCGACAGAAGCTGCCACAGCCATATGGGTGCCCACTTCTTTCTCGTAGCCGTTAATCTGCTGTTCATTCATTCCACTTTTCCTTAGTTCATAATCAAGTAGCATGCGTGTACCAGAACCACGTTGGCGATTAATAAAACAAATATCGGTCCTGACTAAGTCGCCTAGTCCTGTAATTTTTTTTACATTACCCGGCATAACCATTAGCCCTTGCTGACGCATAGCAAAATGTACTAACTGACAAGTCGTATTGGGCAAGAATTTTTCTACATAAGAAGTATTATAAACACCGGTTTTATCATCCAATAAATGTATCCCCGCCATATGTGTCTCATTATTTCGTATAGCCATAATCCCCCCCATACTACCTACATTGGTACATGCTAATGAAACGTCTTCTATTTTACGTTTTAGAAATACACCGAGCAGTTCAAGGGCTAAATCATGACTCCCTACCGACAGAATGGTGTTGTTTGACTGAAAGTTTTGTAGCATTGTTACCGGTACTGTCACGCCAGCATTGAGACCAGCACTACTTTGCTCTATACTGAATATGCCATGAGCCTTTGTTAGCGATGAGATTAATCCTGCACCGCGGTTCATAGGAGAGGCTACCATTTTACCTTGTACATTGCCAACCGATACACGGATATACTCCTCCATACCAATTGTCGACGCCACTTGTTTAGCTAATGTTGCTTCCATTTGACTATTTTCTCTTTTCGGTAATTTTTGTCTAGCAATGACAATATCACGAACAAACAGTTCGGCTGTTAACATCGCAGATACTGGATATCCAGGCAATCCAATTACCGGTTTACCTTCACATATAGCCAATATAACGGGTTTGCCCGGCTTTATTGCTACACCATGTACCAAAACTTCTCCGAGTTCGGCCAAAGTGTCTGCCGTATAATCATCTCTGCCAGCAGATGTACCGGCATTAATAATAACCACATCATTGACCTCTAGACTACGAGATATAGCGGTCTTAATTGCCTGACGTTCATCTTGAACAATTGCGAATCGATTGGGCTCTCCTCCCCAATCTTTTACCATAGCAGCCAACATATGAGAATTAACATCTAAAATATTTCCCGGCTTTAATTCCCGGCAAGTAGCTACAATTTCATCTCCGGTAGGAATCACAGCGACTCTAGGTCTTTTCACTACTTCAATCCATTCTAGCCCCGCTGCCATAAGCGCAGCAATATCAACAGGAATAATCATATGGTGTTCGGGTATAACCAGCTCATTGGCAACAATATCTTCACCGATAACACGTACATGTTGCCATGGAGCAGTTGCTGCAATGATTTCTGCCACCCCATCTACAATATGTACATCCTCAATCATCACCACCGCACTTGTCCCCATTGGCAATACATCACCGGTATCAACCATATAGCAACAACCAGAGGCAAATGGCTTATCTGCTGATAACAAAGTAAGCACTTTAGGCTCGGTCTCTTGCGCCCCAAAAGTATCCTGAGCGAATACAGCAATGCCATCCATCGCCGCACTATTATAATGAGGTACGGATTGCTTTGCATAGATAGAATGCGCTGTCACCCGTCCAAGTGATTCCTCGACAGATACAGTCTCTACCGTAATATTTTTAAAAAATCCACACTCTATCAGCTTTTGTCGCCACAATTCTTGCGCTTGCTCACGTTGTAAACAATTTAGATACGCCTTATTACTACGCAGAATCCTCATCCTCCCTTCGCTCATTCTTTTTGATCATTTGATCAGCACCACTTCTACCACTTCGCCCTGATAAAGACCACTTTTATCTGCCGGAATATGTACCGTACCATCCGCCTCCGATATGGTACTAATCATTCCTGATTTCCCCAATATCGGAATGGCCATATATTTTCCGTCTTGTTTACTTAACCGCACATTGATAAAATCATCCCGACCAGGAACGGAAGGCAAGTTACGACTAAGACATGCCAAAATAACAAAAACATCGGTGCGTTGTTGCTGCCCCATCAGCTTACAAACAGCTACTTTAACTAATTGCTGACATACCGTCATAGCTGCTACAGGGTGTCCAGGCAATCCAAATACCGGAGTACTACCTATCATACCAAAAATAGTCGGTTTTCCAGGTTTCACTGCCATCCCATGGATTAATACCCCAGGGGAACCAAGAGAATTAATGGCCCTTTCCGTGTAATCCCTCGCCCCCACCGAACTACCGCCAGAGATGATGACCAATTGACAAGATGCTGCCGCTACCTGTAATGAATCATAGAACTGCTTAAAACTATCTTTCACGATTCCCATACGTTTGACCACACAGCCGCTCTCGGTCAACATGGCTCCAAGGGCATACGAATTCACATCCCTTATTTGTCCACCCTGTAATGGTTCATGAATATCCACCAATTCATCACCCGTCGAAAGAATGGCAACTTCCACCCTTTTACTGACTAGGATATCCGTAAAACCACACGCCGCTAACGCACCAATATGTTGCGGCGCTAACTTTTGCCCTTGCTCCACAATCGTAATTCCTGTTTTTATATCATCGCCTTTGCCCACTAGGTTATCCCCAGGCGCAACCATCTTTAGCACCATTACATCACTTTCATCATGTTGCTCTGTATATTCTAGCATTACTACAGCATCTGCTCCTGTTGGCAACATACCCCCAGTAGGGATCTCTACCGCCTGACCAGATTGTAACTCGATCGTTGCTTCTTCGCCCATCATCACCTTACCAATCATGGTAAATAACGCTGGCGAACTTTCACTAGCACCAAAAGTATCTGCACTACGCACAGCAAATCCATCCACAGTTGAGCGGCTAAAAGGTGGCAGGTCTTCTTTCGATATAACATCCTCAGCCACAACTCTCCCTAAAGCATCAGGCAAATCTACTATTTCACTGCCAACAGCAAGCCCTGTAAGACGATCCATAAGTAGGTCCTGAGCTTCACTTAGTGATATACATTGAAAAAAATCCATGGATAACCCCTCATCCCTGTTAATAACTATACCTGGCTGAAATACTCCAACCAGGTATACTCTTTTAAAGTATAATTAAAAATCAAATACGGTATCTAATTCTTTTTTAGGTACGTCAAATACCACATTATGTGGTGACAACGCCTCTTTGCGGAAAAAGTCTGGCAAATCATCAGCTCCATCACCAATGCCAGCCGCTTTATTAAACGCTCGTTCATCACGGAGAGCTTGTTTACCCATTTCCAAATAATCACCAACCGTCTTATTCCAACCATATTGGGCATTACACATTTCCACTATACCTTCTAAGGCCTCTGGCATATCCAAAATTGCAAACGCTACAAATAAGCAAAGACCTGTACTATCAACAAAGGCCGTCGCAATTTGTAAATTACGTGATAGCTCTACTTGTCCTTCTGGTTTTAATGGATCAATCTTGCCGCCTACACCTAGAATATTGGCAGTCACTGCATAACCTGCCGTATGATCAGCCCCCATCGTCGTGGTGGCATAAGTAACCCCTTGTCCCTTAACGGCCCGTGGATCATATGCAGGAATAGCCTGTCCTTTGACAATTGGCACACGCCGCACACCAAAGACCTTACCAGTTGTCTCTGTACCAGCACCAAGAATCCGGCCAAGAGGTGTAGCCTTGCCCATTTGGTGAATTAAATCGATAGCACCCTGGCTATCACCAAATTTAATTACGCCAGCCTCCATTGCTACTCCGATTGCCACTCCCATTTCAATGCTATCTACACCATAATCATCGCACAATCGATTCATCAACGCGACATCGTCAAGGTTATCGACTCCTAGGTGAGGTCCAAAAGCCCAACAACTTTCATATTCAAAGCCACCTGTTAAGACTTCACCTTTTTTATCTTTATAAATCTGGGAACAGCGAATAATACAACCTGGTGAACAACCATGACCAACTTTTCCGCCACGTTCCTTAATATTTTCCGCCATTGTTTCGCCACCAACATTATTAGCACCGTCAAATCTGCCAGTGCTAAAGTTTTTGGTGGGTAATCCGCCTGCTTCATTCAAAATATTGACCAATACAGCAGTACCATAGGCAGGCAGCGCCTTACTGGTAACAGGATGGGTTAATAGTGCATTCGCCAATTTCTTGCCACCAGCTCGAAAAGCAGCTTCATCAACGAATGGTACCGCCTTAGCACCACTATCGTCAGCAACAATCGCCTTGATCCCTTTACTGCCCATAACAGCACCCAAACCACCTCGACCAGCCTGACGAGTAGGGCAACCTTCCATATCAGTAAATCCGACACAAGCCGATGCCATTTTATTTTCCCCTGCTGTACCAATGCAACCAATGGCTACTTTGGCACCAAATTTTTCTTGTAGCTTAGCTACTGTATCATAAATATTCAAACCTTTTAATGCCGGCATTTCTTCTAGTAATACTCCTGCTGTCGAAGCCTTTATAATATAAGTTTTATCATCTTGCGGTAAGCCTTCTACAATAATACCTCGGATACCAAGTCGTCCCAGTTTATGCCCCATATTCCCGCCCACATTGCTTTCTTTAATTGTACCAGTGAGCGGACTTTTCCCACCTAAAGACATCCTGCCACCATTAGGTGCTCCTGTTCCAGATAGCAAACTAGTAACAAAAACAAGCTTATTACCATCACCGAGGGCATGGGAGTTCGGATCTACTTCTTTTTCTACAATGCGTGAACTAAGAGCACGACCGCCAAGTCCCTGATAGGGTATACCTTCGTCCTCACTTACCACTAAAGTTGCCATATTAATGCGATAAAACATATTTTTGTCCTCCCCATATCATTTTATTCCCTCTTTAGCCGCCAACCTGAAACATTCCTCGCAAATTCCTCCCCTCTTTGTTATCCATTAAACTATGCTGCAGTGGTTTCTCTTGTAAAGCTTTCTGAAATACTTCATAGATTGTTTCGTCAGTAGCCCCACTACGTAGGGCCGCTTTGACATCTATTTCATGATTTGCTAATAGGCAAAGTTTTATTTTACCATCTGCTGTTAGTCGGATACGGTTGCAGCTTGGACAAAAATGCTCTGTGATTGGCGTGATAAATCCAAAGAAGCCAAGAGCCTGAGGTAATCTATAATATTTTGCCGGACCGTTCCCCTTTGTCATCATCGCTGATTCCAGTTCACCATAACCGGCTTTATGGATCATATTTTTTATTGCTGCAATGGTAGGTCCTGGTTTGACGCCACAACGACCAATCGGCATATATTCAATAAATCGTACAGCAATAGGAAATTTATGAACCTGCTTAACAAAATATAAAATATCTTCCTCTGATAATACTTCGGTAGCAACCACATTTAACTTAACCGGATTCAGACCCACTTCGATAGCACGCTGAATGCCTTTTGCTACGTCCTCTAATTGCCCCCCACCAGTAATATGAGAAAACCGTTCTGCATGATTGGTATCGATACTAATGTTCACTCGATCAAGACCAGCCTTTTTAAGATCATATGCCATATCTCCAAGTAAACTTCCGTTTGTTGTCATTGCCAAATCTTTGATACTGCCAATTTCTTTGATACTACGAACAAATTCCACTATCTCTTTACGTACTAATGGTTCACCGCCAGTGAGGCGAATCTTGTTTACACCATGTTGTCCAAGTATGCGAATGAGACGCAGTAATTCTTCATAGGACAATATCTCAGAATGTTTCAGTAACTGAACCCCTTCAAGCGGCATACAATAACGGCAACGAAAATTACAACGATCCGTAACCGATATTCGGAGATAATCAATGATACGACCATACCCATCCTGCATTCTTTTCACCTCGCCTTGCTACAATTCAATACTGCAATTCGCATTATCACAACGTATTTACAAGATCTTCATCATCTTCATAAAGTTTATTTAGTAAAATATAGTTTGTTAAAATTCATATTTTACTAAATATTTAATCAATTTCCATGTTTAGTATGTTCCCATTTATTTCGATGTAGAATTCTTGCTACCTAATCTAATTATAAACGATCTACCATTGCAAGTATACTCTCATTTATTTTTTAGCTGACTGCCCACATTCACCGCCAGTGCCACGTAAAATTTCTAATGCATGAGGTAGTAGTGGTAGAATAATTTCCAAGCACTCTTTTACGGCTTTTGGGCTACCTGGTAAATTCACAATTAGACATTTACCACGAATTCCTGCCACAGCTCGGCTCAGCATGGAACGCGGGGACAGGTGATATGTTTCTCGTCGCATGGCCTCCGGTAAGCCAGGAACTTCTCTTTCGATCACACTTCGCGTTGCTTCCGGGGTGATATCCCTCGGCGAAAATCCAGTTCCCCCTGTTGTTAATAATAATCCCACACCAAGTTCATCAATCATTTCAATCATCGCCTGCGACAAAGTATCTTTATCATCAGCTAGGATGCGATAATCAATAACTTTACCTTGTACCGTTTTTACTAAACTTTCAATGTCTTTTCCACTCTGATCTTCTCGTTCGCCTCTAGATCCTTTATCACTTGCAGTAATAATACCAACCGGTATCCCCTTCCAAATGGCAAGGTCATCCTCCGCTTTTATCGTACCCCCGACCAATACGCGAGTAAATATTCCTTCTTTGGGCATCACACATTGACCTACTTGCTGAAAAATTTCACAGTCATGATGGCAACTCTTTCCGATTTGAGTGACCTCGAGTAAGGTTTCCCCTGCGGCAAGATAAGTACCAACTGGCAAGGAAAAAAGTTCCAATCCTTCCGTTGTTAAATTTTCGGCAAAATCGCCTGGCGCAAGATCAATTCCCTTTTGTTTGCCGATTTCTCGCATTTTTTCAATACTCTCGTTGCTCAGTAAGCTAATCTGCCTATGCCATTTCGCAGCATGTGCATCGCCCTCCATACCCCAATTCGGCACTAATTTCGCTTCACCGATACTTTCTTTTCGCATACCTTTTTTCTTACTAATACAGACTGCTACTATTTTTGCCATGGATGTTCACTCCTTTCAAATAAACCACTTTTGCCGCCTTCTTTGCGTAATAAACATATATTAGAAATTACCATCGAACGATCAATGGCTTTGCACATATCATAAATGGTTAACGCGGCAATGGAAGCCGCTGTCATAGCCTCTATTTCGACCCCCGTTTGCCCACTGACTCTGACAGTAGCTTCAATCGCTATCGATTTTTCTTGCCTAGTAAAGGCAATTGTTACAGCACTCAGTGCGAGTGGATGACATAGCGGTATTAAATGCTGCGTCTGTTTAGCTGCCATAATCCCAGCAAGTCGCGCGACCTCTAAGACATTGCCCTTGGTGATTTGCATATCATAGATTTTTTCTAAGGTTTCGTCTTCCATAAAAATTTGTCCATACGCTACCGCCTGTCGATGTGTGATCGATTTCGCGCTCACATCGACCATATGGCTTTCCCCTTGGGCATTAAAGTGTGTAAATTCTGCCATACTATAATCTCCTAATCGTATATCATTTTTTCCGAGAACGAACATCTACTTTGGTATCATAAAAGGTACTTCCTGCTGCTCGATCAGTAAGTCGCTGAGAAGTAAGAGCATTGACAGATCGAGCGCCAAGCCCATTTTGAATCCATAAAACGCCTTCTGCTACTACTACGCCAGATGGAATCTTCGAGCTTATTTCTAAAATGAACTCTACTTCGCCTCGTTCATTATAAGCAATTACCTCATGCTTATCCTGAAGTCCCTTAGTCTCTGCGTCTTTAGGGTTCATCATTAGATATCTCGCTTTTCCTTTATCAACCAACTCCGTACGTTCATTAAATGAAGAATTTAGCGAATAGATTCCTGGGGCATTCACAAACCAAAATGGAGCATCATCACCATGTGGCATTGTATACCTCGGCAATACTTCATCCTCTCTTGGGTTATATATCTCAATTTTACCTGATGGTGTTTTATACTGCATCTTATAATCTGTCGGCAACGGTAATTCCACTGGTTTTCCAGCTTGAACACTAGCCATATCGACATCAGCAAGCCACGGACTCGATGACTGTAATAATTGATCAATGATTTGACCCGTTGTCTGCTCAAAGAATGCATCCTCAAATCCCATTGCCTTAGCTAATAATTTAAAAACATCCCAATTCGATTTTGACATGCCGACGGGTTCTATAACAGGAAATGCTCGTTGAATGCAATAGTGACCGTAAGAACGATATATATCTTCATGTTCTAGCGAACTAGTAGCTGGCAATATGATATCCGCAAAACGTGCTGTATCCGTCATAAAGCGTTCGTGAACTACCGTAAAAAGATCCTCTCGCGCAAGGCCCTGTAGCACAGCATTTTGATCAGGCGCAACAGCTGCTGGATTAGAATGATACACATACAAACTCTTAACCAACCGCTCATTGTCCTCATTAAGTGCCTGTCCAAGTTGATTCATATTGACAACTCGCAACGATTTTTTCATAAAGTCTTCACGAGTGATTTTCCCCATTGGAAAGGCACTTCCTGTACTAATACCGGCCAGTAAACCTCCACCAGTTTTTGCCCAGGCACCAACAACAGCGGGAAGACAAGTAATTGAGCGAACACTCATTGCCCCATTACCATAGCGTGATAACCCGCTACCAAGAACAATAAACGGTGCCCTTGCCTGTCCATATAATGTCGCCATTTCTTCTATTGTAGCACAATCAATACCTGTAAGCGCACTGACCACTTCTGGCGGATATTCAGGTATACTTTTTTCCGTAAAAGCGTCAAAACCCTGAACATAATTTGCAATAAACGTTTCATCAATCAGATGTTCACGTACCAAAACATGCATCATCCCCAGGGCGAGTGCTCCATCACTACCAGGGCGTACTACAATCACCTTGTCAGCAACTACTGCAGTCGGTGTTTCATAGGTCTCAATCAACCAAACAATTGCGCCCTTCTTTTTTGCTTCTCGCACTTGATGTAGTAAATGAATATTGGTTGCAAGGCTATTCGTCCCCCAAAGAATGATGAGGTCACTCTCTGCAACCTCATCAGGATGCGGCGCCATGGTTCCTCCCATCACTGCTGACCAACCATACCCCTTGGCAGGAGAACAAATCGTTCTCTCTAAACGCGCAGCTCCCAAATAATGAAAAAACGCCTCACCAATATTACGTTGCACAAGCCCCATTGTCCCTGCATAAGAATAAGGTAAGATCGCTTCGGCTCCATCGTCACTAATAACTTTTTTCCACTTTGTTTGAATGCGGTCAAGAGCTTCATCCCAAGAAATTGGTTTAAATTCCCCTGATCCCTTCGGACCGATTCGCAGTAATGGCTCTACCAATCTTTTGGGTGAATGTACTGTTTTTTCATAATGAACCATTTTGGGACATAAAATCCCCTTCGTATGAGGATGATCTGGATCGCCCATAACCTTTACCGCTTTCCCCTGTAAAGTCTCCACTAACAACCCACAAGCATCCGGGCAATCATATGGACAAACCGACCGTTGCATCTGCTTTTTCAACATGTAACCCCCTATGATATTTGATTACTACGTCGCCAAATATCATATAATATAATACTGATTATTATTCGTTTTTATTTGCCAAAAACCTGTATAATATAAAAAAATTTTGAAATTTATTGAGAAAAAGAGGGGATACAGGGAACGTGGATATGTCTTTTTGTCTCTTTAAAAAGCGAGTCATGATTTGCATCACGACTCGCCTCTTCATTTACCTATTATTATACACGTTTTTGTGGGTGATATTGTGTGTGTAACAGATGATGTGCTTTCTCTCCTAGTGGTTTGCCTAGCCAGCTATCATATAATTCCTGCACTGCTGGATTTTTATGTGATTTGCGAATCGCTGCAGAAGCATCACACTCATAAATAGAATCGATCCGTTTCTGACGAAAATCTGCCGCCATAACGACAGGTTGACCTCCGCCACCAATACAGCCACCTGGGCAGGCCATAATCTCAATAAAATGGTAATCGGCTTCCCCGCTTTGGATTTTTTTCATTAGGGTGCGGGCATTGCTCAAGGTGTGAGCAACAGCAACTTTAACAGTAAGATCACCGATTTGTACTTGCGCTTCTTTTATGCCTTCTAAGCCTCGCACTTCTTTAAAATCAATACATTCTAGTTCTTGACCTGTCACTACTTCATAGACAGTTCGTAACGCCGCTTCCATTACCCCGCCTGTTGCCCCGAAAATAGCTCCTGCACCGGTACTAATTCCCATAGGTGCATCAAATTCCTCTACGGGTAATGCTGAAAAATCAAGTCCTTGTTCACGAATCATCATCGCCAATTCACTCGTTGTTAATACATAATCAACATCTTGATAACCGCTAGCCTTAAATTCTTCTCGCGCTGCTTCGCCTTTTTTTGCTGTGCATGGCATAATGGCCACTGACACTATATCCTTAGCATCAATCCCTGCTTTTTCAGCATAATAGGTTTTAACTAGTGCACCAAACATTTGTTGTGGGGATTTAGCCGTCGATAAATGGTCTAATAAATCAGGATAGATGAGTTCGGCAAAATTGACCCACCCTGGACTACATGAGGTAATCATCGGTAACTTTCCGCCATTTTGTAGACGATCAAGTAGTTCAAAACCTTCTTCCATAATGGTTACATCCGCACTAAAGTTTGTATCAAACACTCGGTCAAAACCAAGTCGTCGTAATGCAGCCACCATCTTACCAGTAACAATCGTACCCGTTGGAAGACCTAACGCTTCACCAAGTGCTACCCTAACAGCTGGTGCAGTCTGAACGACTACATGTTTATCTGGATTACTTAAGGCGTTCCATACAACGGCCGTATCATTTTTAATGGTAATAGCACCAGTTGGACATACTGCAGCGCACTGCCCACAGTATGTACAAGCCACTTCATGTAATCCTTGATTGAAAGCAGGTACTACTGTGGTATTAAAACCACGATTGGCAAAGCTATATACATGCATGCCCTGCCGATCACTGCAAGCTCGTACGCAACGGCCGCAAAGAATACATTTGCTTTGATCACGTACAAGGGATGGATTGGAATCATCAAGTGGATATTGTTTTCGTTCCCCCTCAAATCGTCCCTTACGAATGCCAAGATCACCAGCTATTGTTTGCAGTTCACAATTTAAGTTACGCTCACAAGATAAGCAGTCTTGAGGATGGTTGGCGAGTAATAATTCTACAACTAGTTTACGAGCCTCACGCACAGCAGCAGTTGTCGTATGAACCACCATGCCTTCATTAACCGGATATACACAAGATGCTACTAAACTCCGTGCGCCTTCTACTTCTACCATACATACTCGACACTTTCCTGCTTTTCGAAGTTCTGGATGATAACACAAAGTTGGTATTTTAATTCCTACCGTTTGTGCAGCTTCGAGTACAGTCAAATTTTTATTCACTTGTACTTTTTGCCCATCAATTGTTACACTAACCATTTCCATCGGTTTCCCTCCCACTTGTCAAAATCATCCCTTAGTTATCGCTTTAAACGGACATTTCGCCATACAAGCACCACACTTGATACATTTATCTTGATCAATGGTATGCAATGCTTTCTTTTCGCCATGAATGGCCTTCACTGGACATACCGTCGCACATAAGCCGCATCCCTTGCACCCTTCATTGATCTTATATTGAATGAGTCCTGTACAAGCGCCAGCTGGACAACGTTTTTCTTTAATGTGAGCTTCATATTCATCACGGAAATATCTGAGCGTGCTCAGCACTGGATTTGGCGCAGTTTGTCCAAGACCACAAAGCGCCGTTTGTTTGATATTTTTAGCTAGAACTTCTAATAACTCAATATCGCCTTCTTTACCCAAGCCCTGTGTAATGCGATTCAAAATTTCCAGCATACGCTTAGTACCTTCACGACAAGGCGTACACTTACCACAAGACTCTGCTTGTGTGAAGCTTAAGAAAAATTTGGAGATATCAACCATACAAGTGGTTTCATCCATAACAACCAGGCCGCCTGATCCCATCATAGCACCGACTTTAAGCAATGAATCATAATCAACAGACATATCAAGAAGTTCCTCTGGCAAGCAACCCCCTGATGGACCACCAATTTGTACTGCTTTGAACTTCTTACCACCTTGAATGCCGCCACCAATATCATAAATAATCTCACGCATCGTAATCCCCATTGGTACTTCCGCAAGTCCCGTATGATTAATCCGACCGGTTAACGCAAATACCTTTGTTCCTGTACTACGTTCCGTGCCAATTGATGTATACCAATCAGCGCCCTTGGTAATAATTTGTGGTACATTCGCAAACGTCTCTACATTATTAATATTCGTTGGTTTACCCCACAATCCGGAATTTGCCGGGAATGGAGGACGACTCCGTGGTGCACCACGCTCCCCTTCAATCGAAGCGATCAGAGCAGTTTCTTCTCCACATACAAAGGCCCCTGCCCCTTCTTTAATTTTTATGTGAAAACTAAAATCTGAACCAAATATATTGTCACCAATCAGACCTAATTCTTCCGCTTGCTTGATCGCAATTCTAAGCCTTTTAATGGCTAACGGATATTCAGCCCGCACATAAATATAACCTTCATCTGCGCCAACAGCATAACCACAGATTGCCATACCTTCAAGCACACGATGAGGATCGCCTTCTAATACGCTACGATCCATAAATGCGCCTGGATCTCCCTCATCTGCATTACATATTACATATTTTTTATCTCCAGCTGCCTTACGAGTAAATCCCCATTTGATACCACTTGGGAAACCACCGCCCCCTCGACCACGCAGTCCAGATTTTTTAACCTCATCAATAACCTCTTCTGGCTTCATTTTTGTCAATGCTTTGCCTAATGCCTCGTAGCCACCTACTGCAATATATTCATTAATTTGCTCAGGATCAATATGACCGCAATTGGCTAATATGATACGCATTTGCTTTTTATAAAAGTCAATGTCTTTGTAATTTGGAATTCCGTCTAAAGACTCATTTTCTTTAAACAATAGACGCTCAACAATACGACCTTTGTACAAATGTTCCTCTACAATCTCAATCGCATCTGTTTCTTGAACGCGAACATAAAAGACACCTTCAGGATAAACAACGACCAATGGTCCCATTTCACAAAAACCATGGCAACCAGTTTCCACAATCTTTACTTCTTTATCGAGACCTTTTTTAACCAACTGCTCTCGAAGCGCAGCCTCAACTTTTTTAGAACCTGAAGATATACAACCGGTGCCAGCGCAGATTAGTATATGTGCTCTGTAGTGTTCCATTTTCTACCTCCCCTTACTCGCAATCATTATTCTATAATTTTACCAACAACCATTTCTTTAATCAGATGTCCATTGATAACATGCTGGGTAATAATCTTAGGAATATCAGCAGCGGTAACTCTACCATAAGTAATACGTGGCTCACCCGGAAGTACAATATCAACCAGTACTTCTTTTTCACACATACCAATGCATCCAGTTTGCCGTACTGTAATATCTTCTAATTTACGCTTGGCAATTTCATCTAAAATAGCCGACAACACTTCTCGTGCGCCCGCTGCAATACCGCAAGTTCCCATACCAACAATAATTTGTTTGCTCGCCTCATGACGCACGCGTGTCTCGGACTGTATCTGCTCACGTAAACGTTTTAAATCTTCAATTGTTTTCAAACTACACCCCTCCATGTAAATTCCTTCAATTGTATAAATTCATTATATTCTGAGTTAAATATTCATTGAGCCAAACAAGGACGTCTGGCTGGGTTAATGGAATACCATCTAAAATTTCACTCAATTCCTGAGTTGTCAAAGCAAACACAGACTGATCAACAGTATGACTATAACTAAAATGTAATTCTGGGTTGGCAATTATAATGGACTTAATGGTCTCCACTATTTTCCCTAGTGGTGGACGATCTAAGTGGCTATGCTTATATAATGCCTCGATTACGGTACCACAGCCAAGCGTTGAAGTGATAGTCAAATATCCTTCACACCGTTTGGTAGACATGTCAATAAGGGGTAACCCTAATCCTACATGACGGGTCGTTCTTGTGGTAACAAATGGGTCTCTCACCTTTTGGCAAGTTGTCTCATCCATACCACGACCATTATCCGTTACGCGAATCATCAAGGTGTCCATAGGCATATCTTCTATAATTTCTAGCGTAACCGTATCCGCACCTGCCTCAATTGAATTTTGCACTAAATCGAGAATATGCAATGACAATTCACGCATAACACTTAACTATATTTAGCAAGAATTTCTGGTATACGTTCTGGAGTAAGACGACCAAATGTATCATCATTAACCATCAGTACTGGGGCTAGTCCACATGCACCAATACAAGCCACCGTTTCTAATGTAAACAATAGATCAGGTGTAGTACCACCGGCTTGAATGTTCAATTTATCCTCAATTTCCTTCAAAATAGCCTTTCCTCCACGTACATGACATGCAGTTCCTTGACAAACACGAATAATATTTTTACCACGTGGTTTAAGATGAAATTGGGCATAAAAAGTAACAACACCATAGATTCGGCTTATCGGGATATCCATTTTTTCTGCGATATTTTGAAGCACGTCTTTTGGTAAATAGCCATATGCATTTTGCGCGTCCTGTAATACTGGAATTAACGCCCCTTTCACTCCTTGATACTTCTTTAAAATTTCATCCACTTTGACAAATTGATTTACATTGCCGCCACAGCAGCATGTATGTTGGTTGCTGTTCATTTTATTCCTCCTTATGAAAATTGCTCGAAAGCTACTGACAACAGATTACTGAACTACTACCTTTCGTAAATTCTGCCCCTTCAGTGCTTGCTGAATTTCAGATAATATCGGTGCCTCTATATAAAAAACCATTTTAGGGCCACTCAGAAAGTCGCCCATGGTATGAGCATCAGATGATGTCACGATTGGCAACTTACCAATCGTAGGAAAACGTATTGTGGCTTCACAGGGACTCATTAGCCGTGAAACCTCTACTGCCGCAAGCTCGACATCAGGTGGAATAAAACCGAGCTGTGCAATTAAGCTATTTGCTGGCCTATCCACATGGCTAGCAATACATATACCACCAAGTTCACTAACCTTTGTACATACTTCAGCCAAACCACTACTTAATGAAGTCAACAACATTTCAGGCTTTATCCTAATGAATTCATCTTTTGCATCCACTACAAATTGTGCACCAAAACGTTTTTCATCATTTAATCGTCCTGACATATGTTGATTAACAAATTGTTCCCATACTTTAAGTTGGCGCATCTTCTCAAATAATACTATGATATGGACTTCTTCTTTTGTCTCAACTTCCATACCTGGCAAAATAGTAACATTCGTACCTTTTGCCGCCTCCAAGGCTGCTGTCACATTATCACAAGCATTATGATCCGTAATAGCCACAATATCAATACCATTTTTAGCTGCGTGCCGGACAATATTTCTTGGCGTCATCTCTACCTCTGCACATGGCGATAATAGGGAATGTACATGTAAATCCGCCACAAACGGGCGTATCATACCCCCGTAATACCTTTACCATACAATAAACCTACCACTTCAAAAACTGGTAAAGTAGTAAGTAAGAGCGGTATCTCTTCTGCATCCGCCTTACTAACAGTTTCCTTATCTGGTTGTACATCACTCGCAATAATCACTGCTGACAAGCCTATTAAAGCCGCTACAGCTACAATATTTTGATGAGAATGCATAGTAATCCATATATTATTAGCTTTTGCCTGACTCATTACATTACTCAATAAGTCAGAAGCATAACCACCACTAATATCATTGTCAACTTTTGCACGACCAGCTATCACCTCAGCTTGCAAAACGTCTATGATTTCCTGCACAACCATAATACCCCACCCCTATGCAAAATGCGTTATTTCACTCACTGCCTTTTGAGTTTTTAGACTCTTTATCTAATGACGGTGGCAACTTTTCTGCGAGCGCTATCATTTCTTGCGCCAAATCACGTACTCGTTCCCTAAGCTTGAACAAACAATCTGTTTCACTAGCCCTACCTTGCGCAATATCTTCTGCTAGTGCTCTGCAATTGGGTGAACCACATGAACCACAGTCGAGCCCCGGCAGACTTTCTAGTTTTTTTTCTATCAGCTCCACTTTATTCATAGCTTTCAAGATATCTTCGTCAAGCAGCATGATCGGTCTTGGCTTAATATCTTGCCATTCTTTAAAGCCGAGCTTCTCGATAGGATACTCGGTAAGCGGACCTCTTCCTGCTACCTGGTATTCGTCTTTTATTTTTTTCATCCGCTGTTTCATACGAACTTCGGCTACAAAACGATTTTCTACAGCCAATGGTCCACCAATACAACCACCAGCACAAGCTAGGGTTTCTATATAATCAACGTCATCTAGTTTCCCTAGGGTGACCTGTTCTAAGACATTACTTACATTGTTAATCTCATGTACGACCAATTTATTGCTTACTTCCACAGCAGAAGTCTCTCCGCCAGCTATTGCCCAACCAATCCCAACCCATGATGCCAAATTACAATGGGGCTTCTTATCAGCTTGCGGTAATACTTTTAATAAATCTCCATATATCTGTGATATAGCGATTGCTCCAGTAATATTCGATTTTTTGCAGCCCAAAGGTTGCTTAAATGCTGTCATTTTAGCAGGGCATGGTGTAATAAACCACACGCCTACTTCCTCATCATTCAGATGGTACTTTTGACGGCATTCCATCCTCGCTATCCGTGCTGCCACTTCGACCGGCGCATCAATCGTTACTAAATTTTCAATAAGTTCAGGAAATTTAACCTGTATGAACCTCACAACCGCTGGACAAGCGGTAGAGATAGCTGGCCGTTTAATATCTTTACGCTTCAGATAATCTTTAATCATGAGGGACACCACTTCTGCTCCATGAGCTACTTCACACACTTCATCAAACCCTACGTTTAAAAGGCCACCCAAAATAGTCTCAATCGAATATTCCAAGGGGAATTGAGCGTACAGTGTAGGAGCAGGCAATGCTATATTTATTTTATAACGCTCTAAATCCACCAACGAGTCCGTCACTGCTGTTTTAGCATGACTTGAACAGTGACGTATACACTCGCCACAATCAATACAACGTGATTCAATAATATGCGCTTTGCCACCACGAATGCGGATGGCTTCAGTCGGACAGCGCTTTGCGCAGCTTACGCACCCCTTACAGCGACTTTCAATTAACCGCACCGAATGAAAATATTCATCCATCATTACCACCACGCAATTCTTAAATTAAAAAGCCTGTTCAAAAAATCCCCATTGATGCTAATGAAAAACCACCATCATAATTTTAGTACCTATACCTACTTCAGATTGAATATCAAGTTTATCAGTACAACGCGCCATATTGGGTAGTCCCATCCCAGCACCAAAACCCATTTCCCTAACATCGTCAGAAGCTGTGGAATACCCTTCTTGCATGGCCAAATCAACATCCGCAATACCCGGACCTTGATCTTCAAAACTAATTTCCGTACGATCGGAAAAAATTACGACCCGCATGATGCCACCAAAAGAGTGAATAATGGTGTTCATTTCTCCCTCATAAGTGCTAATTGCAATGCGACGTATTACATCGGCACGTACTCCAATTTGCTGTAACACCCGTTTTGTTTTACTTGATGCTTCACCCGCTACATCAAAAATTGAGGCTTTTAATTCAAATTCTAATACAATTTCTTGTCTGCTACTCACCGCATATCACCAATTTCTTCACAGCTTTTTAAGTTGTTTTGGTATAATCTACCACATGATTCATACAACGAATGAGGAGTAACCAATAATGGTATATGTTTCATATGAGCCAAATCTATAAGTTCAGTGCACGGACGCTTTCCCCGTACAAAAATAACACCAACCAAATCAATCATTTCAGCAGTGCGTACCACTTGAAGATTTGTTAATCCAGTCAGTAACAATGTACTCTCTTGGGCAAATGCTAACACTTCACTCATTAAATCGGCAGCGCACACTGTCATCACTTCTCTGTCCATCCACTCACTACCACATACTACCTCAGCATCTAAAACTTTTTGCACTGCAATAAGCTTCACCGACATCCCCCCTCCTAGATTAAAATTCATAGTAGCACAAATTCATTTACGTTTTGCCAATACACTCGTTTTTCTTTATGGTAACACCTATTAATTTACCATATACTGAAAAAAAATCAACCCTATATGGGAAAAGACATACAGTATACTTTTTTATCCTGATCTCTATCCGCTATATTTTCATTGTGGAGTGCGATCTTCCTTCATTAAATTCCACATTTTTTTCATTATTTCATATTCTAGTGGTGTATCCACATCAAAAAAGCACTGCCCATCGAGCAGTTCAATATAATGTATCGTTTCTTGATTTTCCCTAATAATTTGCCGAGCCCCTTCGTCCCCTGACAACTCCAGTAGGGCTGGGCGCCAAACCTTAAGATCAAATAATACTGGATTGCCAGGTTGCTTTAACGCACGAGGAATAATAATACTGGCATTTGTCTCGTGATAAACCTTGATTAGTTCATTAATAAGCGATACGTCAACTAACGGCTGATCTGCCAACAAAAATACGACTGCCTGCATCTCAGTTGAGATGCATTGAATCGCTTTTTTTACACTTGTTGACTGACCTTGCTGCCAGTTTTCATTATGAATGATTTGTAGTGGCAAATCATTTAATGCGGACGTTACTTCACGTTGGTATGCTCCGGTAATCACGATGATTTGGTCTAACATGGACTGACAAGCTGTCGTCGCTACATGCCAAACCATCGATTTTTCATTTAGTAATAACAATTGTTTTGCTTGCCCCATGCGCCTTGCCTGGCCAGCAGCAAGAATTACCCCTGCAACCATACCCCTTCCTCCCTTTTGATACTACCAAGAATGATTCCCACTACTTGAGGATGTTGATGCGCTGCAATTTTTTTCCCTAATGCTTCAGCCTTTCGGTACTGCTCAGCTGACTCTACTTTATTAATAAAGAATATGATTTCGCTTTCTTTAGGACAACTATGCAAATATCCCTGGGGATGAAATAAAAGTTCGGCAATCATTTCGATCGTGATCAATGATTCCATCTGGGCTCCTACTAATTCACAGATTCTATCCGGACGATGAACATGCTGGAAGTTTATCCTCTTTCCCACACTATCAATGCCAATCATAACAATGACTAATGAACTACGACTTGGAATGACAGGCTCATATGATGCATGCCCTTTGATTGGTTTACCAGCTGCCCCATCACCTTCAACAACAAAAACAGTCTCCTCGGCATGCATAGCAAGTTGTTCGACCCACTCACTAGAAATGCCTAGCATTTTTGCTGGATTTTTTGGATCTTGGCCATACATTAAAATTTGATCTTCTTTTGCTTTTACGGTCTCTTTGACTGCTTGATACCCCTCTTCGAGACTTTTGATCGTACAAAAAGAAGTTCCAGGTAAGCATTGACTAGACAATTTAGTGGTACTTGTCCCCACAGCAGTCAATCCCATATGTTTTACCACGGCTAATAAGTAAGATAATAAACTGGTTTTACCACCACCACCAATAATGGTTACAATTCGTGGACATTGCATATGGGTGATCCGATTTTCCCATATTTTTCTCATTGCTGATCACCCCTCATCTCCATCCTATCAGTAATCTCTCTATGACTACTCTTGAAAATGTTTTTGATGAAATAATATCGCTTCTAATACTCCACCACCAATAGCACGCGCTTTATCAGAAATAGAAAAACAATGCTCTCGCATACAGCGAGGATCAATGTCACCAATTTTCATTCCAAATGAAACAGCAAGTTGATCATGTAATACACCTCGCAGAATACCTGTTATTTGAGCTACGACCGGCTGCTGATTAACGTACCCAACAATATCACCTGCCAAAACCTCATCACCGATCCTAGCGACTGCGCTAAATATTCCTGCGCAAGGAGCACGTAGGATTCTTTTTGTTGTATGACCGGCAATCTCTCCAGGTACACCCGTATTAGGAATTGCTTGTCCTGTTGTAATGACTCGGCCCAGATAATGCCCACGCATACTTTCGATAACAGCATGTACATCTAGGCCAGCCGTGAAACCGGGACCAACACCAATGACAATCGGCGCATCTGAAATCTGTGTACCTATATTTTTTTTCGCCACAATCGCATCCACAACGACTAATGGTTTTAGTTGACTAACTACCATCCCTTGTGGGTCAACCACTACCGCAATTTTCCGCTGGTGTAGCACGGACAATATATCTGCCATTTCTGCTTTTACAGCTACGACCTCTTCCACTACCGTTTTTCCTAAAAAAATGCTTTCCGCAAAAGCTACCGTACTGCGAACTACGGTAGGCTGAGCAATTTCCGTCATTACAATAGAAAAACCACTGCGAAATAAACGATGTGCTATACCGGTTGCTAAATCCCCAGCACCTTTAATGATTACTAACTGCTTCACTTTGAAACCTCCGACACCTTTTCACAAAAAGCTTTAATCAAAACTACATTTACCACTAGTATACAAAAATCCTGCAAGGTTTATTACCTTGCAGGATTTTTCATCATTATCCTTTTAAATTATGCGCTTCTTGCAATTCTTTCTTATGCTTTTTATAGTGTTTGCGCCGTTTATAGTCTCTGACCATATCAACTCCCTCTTCAATCAAAACAAACAATACGGGAATCAAAAATATACCCAGAACAGTAGCAGCAAGCATACCACCAACAACGGCTGTCCCCATAGAATTTCTCGCCCCGGCGCCAGCACCGGTAGCAATTACAAGAGGCATACAACCAATAATAAAGGCCAGCGACGTCATGATAATCGGACGAAGGCGTAATTTAGCAGCTTCAATAACCGCCGATACAGCATCCATTCCCTTATCGACTCGCACTTTAGCAAATTCTACAATTAATATCGCATTCTTAGCTGCTAAACCAATTAGCATAACCATACCAATTTGCATATATACATCATTTTGCAAACTGCGAACATATTGGAATAAAAATGCACCAAAAATGCCCGTAGGTACCGATAAAATGACAGCAAACGGAATACCAAAACTTTCGTAAAGAGCTGCCAAGCATAGGAATACAAAGAACAAGGCTAAGCCAAATACAAAAGGAGCCCGGCCACCTGATATTTTTTCCTCACGACTTTGATCTGCCCATTCATAGCTATATGTACTTGGCAGTGTCTGAGCAGCAACCTCTTCCAAGGCTTTCATAACCTGCCCGGAACTATAACCTGCTGCTGGGTTACCACCCACCTGAATGGCCCGGTAACCATTAAATCTTTTGATGACAGGAGGAGCCGTAATCGGTTTCGGTTTGATTAAAGTATTCAAAGGTACCATAACGCCAGCAGAGCTACGTACGAAGAAGAAACGAGTCGCTTCTACATCACTACGAAACTTTTCATCGGCTTGCATTACAACTTTATACGTACGCCCGAAACGGTTAAAGTCATTAACCTGGACACCACCGAGAAAAGTTTGTATTGCTGTAAATACATCACTTACAGGAACACCTAATTGTTGTGCTTTTTCTCTATCGACATCAAAGCTATAACCTGGAGTATCAATATTAAAAGTAGAGTAAATCATACCAATTTCTGGTCGTTGACGAGCAGCAGCCATAAACTGTTTCGAAATGTTATCCATTTCTTCGATCGAATTGCCGCCCTTATCCTCGATCATTAATGTAAATCCACCCACTGAACCAATACCAGGCAAGGAAGGAGCATTAAACGAAAAGACATTTGCCTCTGGAATATGAGCGCTATTGGCCAAATTTTTCCCAATCTGTGCTTGTACGCCAAGTCCAGGATCGGTCCTTTCATCCCATGGAGCAAGCCTGGTGAAAATAATAGCCGAATTGGCTTTACTAGCACCAGCTAAAATATCAAATCCTTGTACGACAATGGTATCTACTACACCCGGCTGAGCACGCATCCCTTCTGCTATTTTATTCGCAACGCTAGCGGTACGATTCGCACTTGCAGCCTCCGGCAAACTAACATTCGTAATATAAAAACCTTGGTCTTCACTTGGAACAAATGAAGTAGGAACTAATTGATATAATTTCCCAGTTGATAAAAGCAATACGATTAGGAATACAACACCTAAAGCGGCTCGTTTTAAAATTTTTGACAAGCCTCTTCCATATCGCTCTACCGTTGCTTCAAACCAATGATTGAAGCTGTTAAAGAATCGTTCTAGCCATCCTGAATGTGCATCAGGATCATACGGTTTTAGTATCATAGCACAAAGAGCTGGCGTCAAAGATAACGCAACGGTAGCCGATAACGCCATCGAAACTGCAATCGTTAAGGCAAATTGTTTGTATAAAACACCCGTTGTTCCCCCAAAAAACGCGACGGGGATAAATACAGAAGCCAATACGAAAGCAATCGCAACAACCGGACCTGAAACTTCACTCATCGCAAGTTTCGTTGCTTCTTTTGGATCAAGACCATTGTAACGCATATGGTGCTCTACTGCCTCAATAACAATAATAGCATCATCCACTACCAGACCAATTGCGAGTACCATCGCAAATAATGTGAGCGTATTAATCGAGAAACCAAGTACTAGAAAAGCACCAAAAGTCCCAATTAATGATACGGGAATGGCAAGCATCGGAATCAATGTTGCCCGCCAACTTTGTAAAAATACGAACACTACTAATAATACCAGTACTAAAGCTTCCGCAAAAGTCTTTGCCACTTCTGTCATGGATTCGCGTACGAATTTCGTATTATCAACAACCGAATTATGCGCAAGATCGGACGGAAATTTTTTCGAAGCTTCATCTAATGCTTTCTGCACATTCGTAATGGTTTCTAAGGCATTCGCATCAGTCGTTAACTGCACAGCAAAAGCTGCTGATTGTTCACCATTAAGAAAACTTTGAAAACCATAATCTTTATTGCCCATTGCAACGGTTGCAATATCTTTCAAACGAATAAAAGAACCATTCTTAGAGCTAATAATGATGTCTTCAAATTCCTTGGGTTCGGCCAAGCGTCCTTGCACCCGCGCAGTATATTGAAAGTCTTGCCCCGCCGATGTAGGACGTTGCCCAATTGTTCCTGCTGGAGCCTGTACATTCTGCGCTGTAATAGCCGAAGATACATCACGCCCTGTAATGCCCATCTGAGCCATTTTGTCTGGGCGTAGCCAAATACGCATTCCATAATCAGAACCATATTCTGTAACATTACCTACGCCTTTAATTCTTTTTAAATCTTCAACAATATAGATACTACCATAATTCTTTAAGAAAGTACTGTCATAAGTCCCCTTTGGCGACCAAAGAGTAAAGATCAGAGAATTATCTGGCGAAACCTTCCTGGTCGTAAGACCGGCCGTTGTTACCGCCGTAGGAAGAGATGCGTTAGCTTGCGCCACGCGATTTTGAGTTTGTACCGTTGCAAGATCGGCATTCTTACTCAAATCAAATTTCGTAGTTAGTGAATAGGAACCAGAGTCAGAACTCGTTGACTGCATGGATACCATGTCTTCCGTTCCATTCACTTGATTTTCGATAACTTGCGCCATTGTCTGCTCAATAACTTCCGCATTTGCACCTGTATAATTACCCGTTACACTGACTTGCGGCGGTGTAATTTGCGGATACTGCGCTACAGGTAAATTAAATGCTGAAATCAAACCAGTCAAAGTAATAATAATCGATAATACTATTGCAAAAATCGGACGTTCAATAAAAAACTTAGCCAATCGATTACCCCCTACTTACTGGCCGGAGTTTGCAGGTCATCCGGTCCAATCATTATTGCAGTTACCGGTGTTCCCGGCCGTGTTTTCATAAAACCTTCTACTACAACGCGATCATTTTCTGTCAAGCCTTCTTCTACAAGCCACATCGTCCCAATTTTAGATCCCATTCTTACAGCCCGAGTTTCTGTAGTATTATCTGCACCAACAACGGTCACTACATTTTTATCAAGCAATTGTTGTACCGCTCTTTGTGGAACTAAAATAGCTCCAGGGCGTACTTCTCCTTGCACTATAACACGTGCAAACATCCCCGGTACAAGAAGCCGATTCGGATTTGCAAAAGCCGCTTTGAGTGCCAGTGTCCCTGTACCTGTTGCCAAGCCCTTATCCACTTGTTCAATCTGTCCAGTCAATGGATAAACCGAACCGTCACTTAAAATCAGCTGTAAATCACGTCCCCATCCTGCTGGATCGGCACTTCCCTTCATACGAACAAATTTCAAATATTCATTTTCACTCATACTGAATTTTACATTGACTGGATCAACAGACGATATCGTCGCCATTGTTGTGGAACCAGCTGCCACATAATTACCAACACTCAAGTCTTTAATATCAATCCGACCATCGATTGGTGATACAATTAACGTATCCTGAAGATTTTCTTCTGCCATCTGCACAGTTCCGCGATAAGCATTTACCGAAGCAATATTTTGCTCTTCTGTTGATATTTGCGTATCGAGTATTTGCTGTGAAACTGCATCTTGCGCAGCCAATTGTTTATAGCGCAAAGTATTGAGATGAGAATTACTCTGCACTGCTTCCGCCTGCGCTAGCTGCGCCTGAGCGGTATGTAAGGCCGATCCATATTGCCGGTTATCAATCCGGAATAATGGTTGCCCTTTAGAAACAACAGCACCACCGGTGACCATCTTTTCTACAATATTACCTGATACCTTAGCTTGTATTGGAACCTCATTCTTTGCCTCTACTGTACCGACAAATTCATATGTAATAGGAGTATCTCTTTTCACAGCTTGCATAACCTTTACTTCTACTGGCTGTTGCGCTGGTTTTCCCCCTTGTTTACTACACCCACTCACAATCACCGTTCCTAGCAAAAAAGTGAGTAAAATAGCATACCGCCATCTTTTTTTTGCACCTATATATACCAATTCCGTTACCTCCTTAACTCTAGTGACTAAACAGTCATTTAAGTTACATTCGACCTAATAACAGTAAATCCTTCTTTATAATAATCATTTTTCCAAAATTAAGCAACATCAGCAAACACTAGAAATAAGCAGTAAGAGTAAGCAATAACAAGAAATCCTGCATTTTCGTTGTTCTTGGAACTAATTTTATTTTTAATTATTTTATTATAAACTCAAACTTCTCAACAAAGACCGGGGTTCTTCTTCTGTCCCTATTGTCTCTCCCAGAGAAAAAAGAGACAGGAGGAACCGTCCCCCTGTCTCATTACTTACCTTCACTAGTCCCATTTAAAACGATATTCAAAACAATCGCTGTGATACTACCAGCGGTAATACCACTATTGAGAATTACTTTTGCCCAAGCAGGGAAATTTTGATAAAAATTAGGAACATCTAGCGTTATCATGCCAATCCCCATACTAACAGCGACGACCATAATATTATGTGTACCATTAAAGTTAACTCTTGAGAGAGTCTTAATACCACTTGCTGCTACCATACCAAACATCGCAATACCCGCACCACCGAGTACTGGTACAGGGATAGAGGAAATAACGGCAGCAAATTTAGGGAACAAACCAAGAACTACTAAAATGACACCGGCAGCCGCTACAACGAAGCGACTCTTCACATTCGTTAGACCAACCAATCCTACATTTTGCGCAAAAGCAGTGTAAGGAAAGCTATTGAGAATACCACCTAACATAGTAGAAAATCCATCGGCTCTCAGGCACCGAGTCAGATCATCCGTTGTAATGGGTTTTTCTACAATTTCGCCAATGGCAATACAATCACCCGTTGTTTCCGTCATAACAACCAACATAACAACCACCATAGCCGCGATCGAAGCAGGATCAAAAACTGGCATACCAAAAGCAAAAGGAGTGGTAACCCCTAACCAATTAGAAGCTGCTACCTGCGAAAATTTCACCATCCCTAAAGGAATAGCAATCAAAGTCCCCGTAATTAATCCTAATAAAACAGCAATATTACTTAAAAATCCTTTAAAATAGCGATAATAAAATAATACAACCCCTAGTGTGGCTAATGCGAGCAAAATATAAGGGGCGGATGCAAAATCTTTCGCAGCAGGATTACCACCCGCTGCCCACCGAACTGCAACAGGCATCAATGTCACACCAATCAAAGTAATAATAGTGCCAGTAACAACAGCCGGAAAAAAGCGTAACAAGCGGCTAAAATAAGGGCTAATCAAAAACGTAACAATCCCAGCAACGATAATAGAACCATAAATACCCGGTAAGCCATGCGCTTTCCCAATCAAAATCATTGGCGTAATCGCAGCAAACGTTACTCCTTGAATGATCGGAATACGAACACCCATTTTCCAAAAACCAATGGTTTGAATAATCGTGGCAATACCACAAGTGAATAAATCGGCATTAATTAGATAGACCAGTTCTTCTGGCGATAACCCCAAAGCATTGGCCAGAATTAGCGGCACAGCTACAGCACCGGCATACATGGCCAAAACATGCTGTAAACCATAGGTAAAAAGCTTACCTAATGGTAACATTTCATCCACCGGATGAACTACATTCTCTTTTTTCATTTTTTCCTCCTTATTTCACTGATTTATTTTGTTGCATGCCCATAAATACTTTTTCTGGTGTGATGGGCAGTTGATTGACCCTAACACCTACCGCATTATAAACAGCATGAACAATAGCAGGTGCTGGTGTATTGACAACCACTTCGCCTAATGATTTCGCGCCAAAAGGACCTGTCGGTTCAAAACTTTCTTCAAAAGCCACCCGCACCGTTCCTATATCTTTTCGGCAAGGAATTTTGTATTGCATAAAGCTATTGGTATGCAATTTACCTTTTTCCCCATACCGTACTTCTTCATAAAGTGCAAGACCTATACCTTGTACAATGCCTCCTTCTACTTGAATGGTGGCAAGTTTAGGATTAATCACGGTGCCACAATCCGCAACCGCTACATAATCAATCATTGTCACTTTGCCAGTCTCACTATCCACTTCAACCTCAGCAAACCCAGCAATAAATGGTGGCGGCGATACATGGCTACCATAGGTCCCCTGACCTGTTAATTGTAAATTTCCAGCTCCCCCTAGCACCATGATTTCCCCTAATTTTTCTAGGCTCATCTCTTTCTCACTAGTCAAACTACGAATCACTTGACCATCAAAGGCAACATCATCTGGCAATACTGCTAATAACCTCGCACCATGATCAACAATTTTTTCTTTTAGCTCTTCAGCAGCTTTGACCACTGCCATGCCTGTAACATATGTCGTACTCGATGCATACGAGCCAGGATCATAAGGGGAAACATCGGTATCGGCAGCATGTACGATGATATTGTCTACCGTCGTTTCTAAAACCTCAGCTGCCATTTGTGCCAGTATCGTATCACTGCCCGTCCCCAGATCAGTAGAACCAAGCAACAAAGTATAACGACCATCATCATTGAGCCGAATTTCCGCAGATGCCGTATCAATGTTTGCGATCCCTGACCCCTGCATCGTAACAGCCATACCAATGGCTCTTATTTTCGTACCAGTAATGACTCGTGGATATTTTTCATCCCAGCCAATCATTTTTTTGCCAGTTTCAATACAACGATCCAATGTAGAACTACCAAGAAGTTTCCCATCATAAGTGAGAGCTGTTTCGCCTTGTTTGATTAAATTCTGTAATCTTAGCTCTGTTGGGTCCATATTTAATTGCTGCGCTAACTTATTGATAGTTGCCTCTAATGCAAATGTTCCTTGTGTTGCCCCATATCCCCGAAAAGCAGCACCTGGCATTTTATTGGTATATACTACATCACCCATAAACCGAACAGCCTTGGTTTTATTATATAAAGGCAGAGTTTTTTGCCCGACTACCATAAAAACCGTCGAAGCATGTTCGCCATAAGCTCCCGTATCCGATAGTGCTTGTATATCTAAAGCCCTGATATATCCATCAGTATCAGCGCCTATTCTAACCGTTATGCGCATGGCATGGCGACTGTTCGTGCAAGAAAACGTTTCCTCGCGATCATAGACAATCTTTGCCGGTCTACCCGTTTTTAACGTCACAATCGCGGAAAATATTTCTACAACAGCAGTCTGCTTGCCCCCAAATCCGCCACCAATTCGCGGTTTAATAACCCGCACTTTACTAGGCGATATCTGCAGTGCTCTAGCTAACTTTCTGCGGACATGAAAAGGAATTTGTGTAGAGCTAACCACAACCAATCTCCCTACATGATCCAGATAACTAAAGGAGCGATAAGTTTCCATCATACAATGAGCCTGAGCCTGAATATAGTAAGTATCCTCGGCAACCACAGCGCACTGCTTTAATTCTTGTTCGACGTCTCCGACCTCTACAATTTGCGATGATACTATATTTTCTTGTTGCTTCATGCCGATATCAAAATTACAATGAAGATCCTCTTCCGGATGAATGATCGATGGATGTCCTTGCGCTGTTTCAAAATCCAATACAGGTTCCAATACTTCATACTCAACCTGAATCAATTTCATAGCTTTCAGCGCCGTTTTTTCATCCACGGCAGCAATGATCGCCACTTCATCTCCCACATACCTCACAATCGGACTTAATATCAAACGGTCATAAGGGGAAGGCTCAGGATATGACTGACCAGCGGCCGAAAAACGCACATTCGGAACATCTTGATACGTAAGAACACATGCAACACCAGGAATGGTTTTCGCTTTACTAACATTGATGGTTTTGATGCGTGCAAAAGCATGAGGACTTCGCAATAGTTTTACGATTAACGTATTCGGCATCACCAAGTCATCTGTATAAACAGGTTTTCCTGTAGCGATCGCCATGCCATCAATCTTGCCAATGCCTTTCCCAACAACTTTCATATCACACCACCCCCAAGTACATCTTCACGGCTCTAAGCTGCCCCATATAACCTGTACACCTACATAGATTACCTGTTAAGTAATGAATGATCTCTTCTTCAGTAGGATTGGTAAGCTCCCTCTTCATCGCAATCACGGTCATAATAAAACCAGGACTACAAAATCCACACTGTTCGGCTCCTTCTGCTACTAATAGCTTGGCAAATGCCTCGGATTCCTCTTGGACGCCTTCAATCGTTGTAATCTGCCGACCATTGGCTCTGATAGAAAGAATATTACAAGATAAAGTAGGTTTGCCATCAAGCCATACCGTGCATAGACCACAACAGGCGGTATCACAACCTTTTCGAATGCTTAATATCCCATTGTTTCGTAACGTATCCGCCAAAAACTCATCTTTCTCAATCGTAAACTGCTTTTTCTGTTGATTAATTATAAGTTCTATTTGCATTCCAATACCTCCCGAATCGCTCGTGTCAGCAATGCATTACAGACAGCCTTGCGATAAGTAGCTGTTCCTCGTGCATTGGTGCCAAATACAAGTTCTTCGATTGCCATATTCGCAATCTTTTCTACATCTGACTGACCTTGCGTAAGTTCAGCAGAAGCTTTAGCCGCAATCTTAGCCCGAGCCGGCGTTGCCCCTGCCACAATTCGCCACTGCTGATTACAACTAGAAACCGCGACATTGATTAACGGAAAATCACTTGCTGAATTACGTAAGCTTTGATATGCTGCGCAGGCATTGTTTTTCTTGATCCATATCTTCGTTAGAATATCTTTTTCATAAGGCTTATTTAAGAAGTCGATAAGTGGCATTCTTCCCGCTTTATATAGCTCTACCTCCGTATCGAGTGCTAATAATGGCGGAATTAAATCAGAAAATCCATATTTTGAATAAACAGAAGCCCCGACCGTAACAACATTGCGAAATTGAACACCAATAATATTGCTGACAGCCTTCGGGATTACACCATTAAAATACGTCTGCAAAGCAGCATTCGTTTCAAGATCTCTAAAGGTGGTCATCGCTCCTATTTCGATATACTTATCATGTTCTGTAATATAATTTAAATTTAGTTTTGACAGTTCTACGCCAGTGGCAATTCGACTAGACCCGAGCCTAAGAAAAGCACAACCACCTAGTATCCTATTATTCCTTTTTGCCATAAGGATGTTATATGCTTCATCAATTGTATCTGGTTGTACCAAATCGAGTAATGTAAACAAGATACCTCCTCCTTTTCCGTCCATCTTTTTCGTCTAAAATTGTAACATGGTGTCAGCAATAAGTAAATTTAATTCTACTAAAATTCTTCTAATAAGCAAAAAGAAAAAAAAGGCAGTGTAAACTGCCTTCTACATCTTATACTTTATATTTATTGTTCTTTAATCATTCCTTCGCGATACGCTTGCAATAAATCTTCTAATGCATTGATATGTTGCCGAATCTTCTTACCGTTATCGGTATCCTTGACTCGCATCCGAATCGGATGGCTCTCGATAATTTCCGTCTCTGAATCAATATCAATCCCCTCTAACACAGCTTTTCGCATCGACTCAAAGGGATGGTGAGAAGCAAGCAGAAGGCATTTGGAATTTGAAATCAATGTATACCCAGCAATTCCAGTCTGCCGTTGATAAGCCCTCGAGAAGCCACCGTCAATGACAATCACTTTCCCATTTGCTTTCACTGGCCGTTCACCTTTTTTTACTTTTACCGGCATATGTCCATTGATAATATGACCATTATTGGAATCAAGCCCAAACTCTTCTAAAATCATACAGGCCGTCTCCACATTATCTTGAAAGTCATAATATGCATTGCGTTTTTCTTTATGTGTCGCTACATCTTCCAGAAAATAACGTTCAAAAGTTGCCATTTTATCTTTACCAAATAGCGGCGATTGCGCAGCACACCACAAATACCACATTACATCAATTCCATAGCGCTTCTTTTCTAAATTGTCTTTTGTAAAATACGCTTGGCGCGCCAAAAGATCCAGCCGATCAATAAATTCTTTGCCCGCAAACTCTTGTCCATCTACATGAAACGCTTGGAAAGTACCTTCTTGATTCATAGCAATGCAAGCATGATACAGTAGGCTTCCATCATGGATCAAATAGATACTACCTTTTGAATAGAGAAAACGAACATGTTGATGAAGCTTTGTACTATTGGCAAAAAATACTTTCAATTTATCCATTACAGTTTGTTCTTCAGCAGTTAATGTGTAAGGATCAAGAGGATCTATGGTAGGAAAATTTTTGTCAAGAAGAGGATACTCCATATCATTGATAGTAATCGTACCCTTTTCATAATTAATCTTGTCTAGCAGCAAACGATCTTCCATCTTATAATGAGCTCGTCTTTTAAGCAGCTGTCCCTCTAGTTTAAACTGTATAATCGTTATGGCTTTATGAATTTGTGCCATCAATTTAATTTCTCGATTTGTAAAGTTTTCATTTTTTACGACTTTCGGAATAAAGCATTCACAAGGATCATTTTCGTATGTTTCAAGGGCAAATGATGCGAGTGGCAACAAACTGACCCCATATCCATTCTCTAATGTTTCCATATTGCCATAGCGCAAGCAAATGCGAATCACATTGGCCATACAAGCTTCACTACCGGCCGCTGCTCCCATCCACAAAATATCATGATTGCCCCATTGTATATCAACCTGATGATATTCCATCAACGCATCCATGATTAAGTGAGCTCCATAACCCCGGTCATAAATATCACCGATGACATGTAGTTTTGAAATCGCAAGTCTTTGGATCAATTCCGCTAACGTAATAATGAAAGTTTGCGCTGTATCCGTTGATATAATCGTCTCAATTAAATTCTGATAATATTCCGTCTTATTGGCAATTGTTTCTCGTTCATACAGTAATTCTTCAATGATTGGTGCCACATCCTCTGGCACATACATTAGAACTTTTGTCCGTTGATATTTAGACGTTAGTAATCGGCATAATTTAATAAGTCGAAGCAAGGTCAAGCGACACCATTCATCTTGATCAGGTACCATTTGCATCATTAATGATGATTTTTGCTCCGGATAGTAAATGAGTGTTGCTAAATTGCGTTGCTCCTGTTTCGGCAGAGTATCAGCAAACATTTCTTCTACTTTCAGCCAAATAGAACCCGCGCCATTTTTGATGACATGTTGAAAGGCTTCATATTCGCCATGCAAATCAGAAAGAAAATGTTCCGTTCCCTTCGGTAGTTCCAGTTGTGCGGATAAATTGATGATTGCATTTGATGCCGCTTGAATCGTAGGATATTGCCCTGATAGCAGATTAAGATAACACATTTGGTCTTTTTGCATCATTGTTTACCACCACTTATTTTTTTACTTTATATTATAATATCATAATTTTAAGAAAAATTGTTAACTATCTACCAAAACAAATATCGCTCTTTTTTTCTACGTAGCAACAAATTAGGCACTATATATCATGATATATAGTGCCTGGTTGATTCATCTTTTATAACGTCTGCTATTTACGAATAGAATGCGCACTCTAAACCGATATGAATATTAAAAACTACATACTTACGCAATTTCTCCCCTGATCTTTCGCCCGATACAGAGCGATATCCGCTGCTTTCATTACGTCTTGATAAGCGGTTGATTGATGAGTCGACTCTGCAATGCCAATACTGACTGTAACATGCAATTTCCTGCCTCCTTTTTGCCGATCGCCTTTTGCACCACGTACTACAAATTGAGCGTGAGCTATTTTTTCGCGGAGCTTTTCTAAGTAAGGAGCCACTTCATCGACCCTTTTATTAGGAAATAAAATAGTAAATTCTTCGCCTCCATACCGAAAACATTTCCCCTCTGTACATTCTCTCATAATACTAGCAATAAGCCTGAGTACATCATCACCAGCCCCATGGCCATACGTATCATTAAAATGTTTAAAAAAGTCTACATCGAGCATTGCAACTACATATACCCCATCCAACTTCATTATCTCTTCATTAAGAGCGCGACGTGATGGTAAACCTGTAAGTTCATCTAGATAGGCTTTAAAATAGTAGTCTTGAATAACAGATAAGATGATAATTAAGCCGCTCGTTCCATAAAATAGTGGAACCGCAATCGGAATCTTATAAAAATGCTGGGCAAAAACAGTATCAACCAAGACTGCCAAAATCGTCATTTTAAAATGCATCGTTGTTCTTCTACGTTTAGCAAGTAAGAATATAGTGCTTGCAATAAATACAACGACTGCAACATCAGGAATCGGAGTCAATGGTATCACAGACAAAATATTATTGTTCTCGCTCATTCCTATCTTATGAAACACTTCATTATCGCCTAATAAAATAATTATTTCTACAAAAACTGCCTGTAATAAAATCAACAGTAAATGCCGTTTTCCCCATGCTGATAAAATTGCGCGTTCTGTCAATGATGAAAACATCAAAAAATCAAACGGCAAAAATAAACTAATACTAGTATAAACCATCTGCTGAGTAATCATTTGATCAAGATTCTCAAAAATATGAATATCCATACCAAACTGACTTAAAAAAAGAACGAGTAATACAAAAAAGAAGCGAGTACGGCTAAAACATGAAGTAATAGCCATTCCGAAAATAAGTACCATATACGATATAACTGGTATGGCAAACCATAAATTCACAGGCAATGATTCCATCTTTAAAAATACAATACCTGCTATCAACATAACGGCAAGAGGAGTAGTACGAATCGTAGATAATATCTTAGATGCAACGGATCGAATCAGTGCTATCAATAAAACTTTGTTATCAATACGTCGCTGATATTTTTTTTGCATAACGTCTCTCCTTAATATAGGATAGAACAATCTCCTATATTATATTTACCATTAAATAGAAAAGTCCTGCAACTTTTTTAAAAATTGCATAATATTCTTACTATAATAAAATATATCAATACAAGGCCCTAAAAATCGATGCTCCCATTTTCTTTCTCGTGCTATTACAGATTACTACACTCTTTATGTTCATTTATGC
>CAXYVG010000003.1:0-70634 GCA_964292325.1 uncultured bacterium
TCTCAGACTTACTATATTTCTTGCTACACACTAAGCATACAGCAACATCATCGTGAAAATGAATCTTTTCACCACATTGACACATCCAGCCAAGTTGCCGAGCAGGATTCCCTACCATCAGAGCATAATCTGGTACATTTTTCGTGACTACTGTACCTGCACCAATCAACGCATATCTACCAATATGATTGCCACAGACAATCGTCGCATTCGCACCAATCGAAGCTCCCTGCCCAATCAATGTTTCTTTATATTCATCCTTACGACTGACATGACTACGTGGATTGATCACATTGGTAAATACACAAGAAGGTCCTAAAAATACATCATCCTCACAATGTACCCCCGTATAGACGGATACATTATTTTGGATTTTCACATTATTACCTAACGTCACACCTGACGAAATCACTACATTCTGTCCAATATTACAACGTTCTCCGATTTCACAATTGGGCATAATATGCGTAAAATGCCAAATCTTCGTACCTTTTCCAACCTTACACGGTTCATCTACATAACTCGATTCATGCACAAAATACTCTTTTCCCATTTTATTATCCTCTACTTGTATAAAATTTTTGAATAGCATCGATTATATCGCTAAATAACAACCGATATATATATATCGTAAAAAAAGCACATTTTATTTACATAAATCTATATAATAAGTAAATTCATAAAAATAGACAGATTCTATAGTGTATTATAGCAACAATACTTTAATTTTAAAACAAACTTTTCAAATAACAATAACAGGATAAAAATAATATGGTAAAATAGTATATACTATTTTACCATATTATTTTTTTATACGGAATATCGGAGGCGAAGCCTTGTAGTGATTATTAACTATAATTCTTCAGCTATGAAGAGCATAATAAGTAATAAAAAAGCAGAACAAGCACAGGATAAGGCAAATGGTAAACTAGCGAGCGGACTACGTATTCGTACAGCTGCCGATGATAGCGCAAATTTGGCAATTAGCGAAAAAATGCGGGCGCAAATTCGCGGGTTGGCACAAGCATCCCACAATATTCAAGATGGAATATTTTTGGTGCAGACAGCTGATGGGGCATTAGGTAGCATCAATGATCCTACTTTGCAGCGCATGCGTCTACTAGCTTCCCAATCCGCAAATGGAACATTAACAGATAATGATCGGCAACGGATTCAAGAAGAGATACAGCAATTAAAAAGTCATTTGAATACCATTTTTAAGAATTCCGAATTTAATACACAAAAGATTTTTAACCAATTGCCACCACAAAGTACCAAAACCGATATGTTTAACAGCCCTGGGATACTCCAAGGAGACACTATTTTAAGTGAAAGTGGATTGGTAGTGACTCCCGGCGAAAATCAAACTATGACTTTTAAACTGAATGACACTCCGTATTCCATTTCTTTAAGTCCAGGAAATTATACGTCACAACAATTGTTAGATGAAATCAATCAAAAACTACAGGCAGCAGGTACTGATGTTACAGCATCTTACTCCGGCCAAAATATTGCTTTTAACTCGCCAACCAAAGTAATGGATGGTTTTGGTAGCGATATGATGGAAATTAATAGTCCGTATACCTCCATTTTATATGACATGGCAAAACATGGCGTGATTAGTGGTGCGACAGCAATTGGTTCTGGGGATTTATCAGGTGGATTAACCATTATTAGCGGCAGTAATGATACACTAACGCTTAAAGTGGATGGCGTAGATAAAAGTATTACGTTGAACCCACTAACATATAATCAAGCCGATTTGCTGACAGAGATCAATCATCAACTTACCACAGCAAATATTGACGTGACCGCTTCGTATGTGTATGGAAATCAATTGCAATTAATGCATAATATTAGCGGCGCCGGCCATACTTTGACAACTATCAGCGGAAACGCTTATAAAGATTTATTTCAGCAATATGCGACCCTGTCAGAATATATTGTGCCTGGAACCTATACAACAGCTGCTATTACTGGAAATAAAGACCTCTCATCTGGGATAACTATTGTTGCTGGCCAAAATGATCAACTTGATTTTTTTGTAGATGGCGTTGCCCATACCGTAACGTTACAAGCAGGAAGTAATTTGTCTGTTACTAATATTGTGACTGATTTAAATAATACATTTACAGGTGCTGGACTCTCTCTTGTTGCCAGTAATTCTTCTGGCAAGTTAGTGATTTCCTATAATGCTCCAGGCACTCATACTGTCAATCAATTTTCAGGAAATGCATGTGCCGACTTACTATATGGGACAGGCACTCCAACTATTCAACTTGGTACTTATACATATATAGAAGGTGATAGCACTCCTCAGCCTGTAGGATATGCATCCGTTACTGGCGTTACCGATTTATCAAGTGGCGTTGCTGTTGTATCAGGGGAAAATGATACGTTTACTTTCCGCTTAGACGGAACCGACCATACAATCGTCCTCGATGCCGGTAACTATAGTGCCAGTAGTTTCGTGAGCCAAATTAACAGCAAATTGAATGGATTAAATGTAACAGCTTCCCTAACCTCCTTATATTCTGGAAGCGGCTTGCGGCTGCAAAATACCAATGCTGGCGGCGGCGTAGCACAATTCCCCTATTCACTCGACAATTTTTCAGGGAATGGATATGATGCCTTTATGACGACAACCATTCCAGTTCCGAATACAGGTGTGAATTCAAAAGCATATGTATATGGACGGGCCGATTTATTTCCAGGGTTAACCGTTACAGCAGGAGTGAATGATACTTTAGGTTTTCAAGTAAATGGAGTAGCCTCTAGTATTACTTTAACTTCTGGTTCTTATTCCCAGGCCTCTTTGCTTCTTGAAATTAATACTCAATTGTCAACTGTCTCAGCCGGCATCACAGCCAGCTATTCCGGTAGCTACCTGATGTTAACGGCCAATAGCTCGGGGAATTTTCAGATTAATAATTTTACAGGAAACGCACTCGATGCACTGCTGCGTACCAAATCCTATGTAGGAGGGGCCTCCTACAATACATCGAATTCTACAGATGCATATATAGAAGGTCGTAAGGTCCTAAGTGCAGGCGCCAGTATTCATTCAGGCACAAATGATACACTTTCCTTTGCTCTAAATAACACTATGTACAATATTACGTTGCCTGCTGGCAATTATGATACCAATGGATTACTAACAATGGTTAATCAACAATTATCAACTGCATCATTGCCTGTGTCTGCCAGTTATAATGCCAAAAACGAATTACGCCTTACCTATGCGCCTGGAGTCAATGGAAGCTATATCATCGACAGTGTGGGAGGAAATGCTTCCTATACACTTTTTTATCCTGGACCAATTAAGTCTGTAACAACCGAATACGATGCCGAACCGCCGAAAACGTCACGTTCGTTAAAAATTCAAATAGGTGCTAACGAGGGCGATAATATTGATACAGGAATACCTATTTCTATGAATATACGATCTCTAGGAATTAAAGACCTAGATCTCGGAACACAAGATGGTGCAGAAAAAGCCATCACGCTGATTGACCAGGCAATGAGTCAAGTCAGTGAAAAACGTGCGACTATGGGAAGCCTGCAAAATGTGCTAGACTACACCTTGAATAATGTAACCAGCTATCGGGAACAGTTAACAAAAACAGAATCTAACATCCGAGACGTTGACATCGCACTGGAAATGGTCGAGAGTATAAAAAGTTCTATTTTATTACAATCCTCCACAACTATACTGTCACACGCTAACCAAAATCCGCAGAGCATACTGCAATTACTTCAATAACTTAGTATAGATAGCTTATACTTATCTTCGGCGATCAATAAATAGCAACAGCTTACTACCATCTGATAGTAAGCCGTTGCTGTTTTGTCCATAAAGGCACTAAGACTTTTTCACCTTATTTGCCTCTACTCGTATAAAATTTTTGAATAGCATCCATTATATAGTCTTGCTGCTCCTCTGTCATTTCTGGGAACAGCGGCAGAGCCATCGTTCTTTCGCTAAGCCACTCACTCTGAGGGAGATCACCTAGCGCATAACCGAGTTTATACTTACCCATTTGATATACTTTTTGCAAATGTAGTGGCACAGGATAATAAACGCCCGTGGCAATCCCACGTTCACCTAAGAAACTGACCAATTCTTCTCGACATTCACATTTGACAATATATAAATGATAAACAGATCTAGCATTTGCGAGCACTGCTTGGGGAGTGAAAAACTCGGCACCCAAAAGATTCCGTTCTTTTAGCTGTGCAGTATATCTCGCACTAAGCGCTTGTCGCTTTCCATTCCACATATCAAGATGTTTCATCTTAATACACAAAATAGCCGCTTGCATGGCATCGAGTCGACTATTCATACCAATCAAAAAATTATAATATTTCGTAGGATCATATACAGTGGCATTGCCAGATTCGCTATGATCAATTTCCATCTCTACCACTTCACCGGTAAGTAGTTCATATGCCTTCTTACCATTCATACCACTACCATGCACCCGTGAGGCCGTAATAATCTGTGCAAACGTATCATCATTGGTCGTAATCATACCACCATCACCATAGGCACCTAGATTTTTGGTTGGATAAAAAGAAAATGCCGTGGCATCCCCCATACTGCCCACTTTTTTTACCGTTCCATCTGAGAACGTATAACTAGCACCAATCGCCTGGCATGCATCTTCAATCACAAATAGATTATGCCGCTTCGCAATATCTAAAATCGGCTCCATATCAGCTGATTGTCCAAAAATATGTACCGGCAAGATAGCCTTGGTGTTAGCCGTAATCGCCTTCTCTATTTTACTAGGATCAATATTCATCGTCCCTGGATCGACATCGACAAAAACAGGCTTTGCTCCAACCCGAGAAATACACTCAGCAGTTGCAAAAAAAGTAAACGGTGATGTAATGACTTCATCCCCTGCACCAATGCCCATAGCTTCTAGAATCAAAATCAAAGCATCCGTTCCACTATTACAAGAAACCGCATGTTTCACATTTAAATAGGAGCAAAAAGATTTTTCTAATTCCTTCACTTCTGATCCCATAATAAATGACGTTTGATCCAAAATTTCTGATGTTTTATCCAAAATTTCAGTTTTCAAGCTTTGTACTTGTTGCTGCAAATCGACGAGAGGTATCTTCATAACAACATTCACATCCTATAGTTATTCTTCTTAGTTTTTTATCAAGACAGCCATGTAAGCCATCGTATTAAACTTATTATTTTCTAATAATTGAATAACATGTTGTAAATATGAAGGACTATGTTCAATCGTTTCAGAGAAAGAATAGATCAATTTAATAACATGTTCTTCGCCAAAATTTTCTTTATGAAAGCCAGCCATGCCGATAAGTAGCATTTTAATCATGGCATAGTGAACAATCATTAAGACATAGCTATTAAAAACTGGATCATTACCAACGAATGGGAATGTTTTCTTGAACACATAATTTACAAGGTAATTTTCCAGCATATATTCATGCTTATCCATGAATGGTTTGTAATATTCTTCATAAGCTTGCGAATACGATTCGCTAAGTTCTAGTAAGTCCGTTTTCCCATCTGATTTAATACCATTAAGAAATTCTCCGAAACACTGCACAAATGTTTTATTTCTCACTGCACCTTGAAAAAAACGTTCTTCTGTGAGTTCTTTCATTAGTTTTATTTGAATACTATTCTCATTAGGTATAGAATTCAGCTGTTCGGCAATCGTACTACCTTTTAGTAAATCACTATAGCTATTAACCAGTTGAGGAATTTCCGCAACCTTACCCTCGTTAATAAATTGTTCCAAATTATTATAGAATAGCCCCAATATAACTAAACGTTGCCACAAAAGATATTGGCGACTCTGCAATGCTGTTATGGTAAATATTCTCAATTCCCAAAAATATCTCTGTGGCTTATATGCCATGCTAATATCATTCGTATTTAAAACGATATCAATATAAGCTCGAACTGCAGCATCTTCTTCAACCTCATCAAATTCCATAACATCTGGATTTCTCAATATTAGCTTAGCGGCTTCAGGACAAGATAGTGTCAGAGATTTTTCTATTGTACCATTAACTTGATTCACGTAACGAGGATATGAATTGCAAACTACAGATAAATATCCTTCGCCAAGTGTGCGTTGAATAACACAAAGTCCATCTTCACTAAGAAAAGGACAGTTTCCTTCGTTCGTCATTATAATCTTAGCATAGTTCTCGTCACTAGCACTATTGGTGCGGTTACGCGTAACATGATTCTTCATTTTTTCTCTAAGCTGTTTATCTGGACATTTACGATATTTTTGGTAGATAGCTTTATCTATATTTACACGCCATCCCTTACAACAGGAATCTTCACACTCAGGACCAATACACTTGAAATCGTTAAGATATTGGGGCTGAAGTAGTTTTCTAGTTTTAGCCACTATGAATGTCTCCTTTCTAAATCACAACCACTTTATAACAATAAAACCTTGATTTTAAAATAGACTTTTTCAAATATCAACAGCTTACTGCCATATAATAGTAGGCTGCTTCGTCTAGAAAGACACTTTTTTTATTTTTTATAATTTTTAACATTTTATGTTATGCTGATCCATATTTATTAGTTTTTATTTTATCTTTTGATATATAAATTGTATTATCTTTTACATCATCTAAAACAATAGCTCCCGCTGCAATTATACAATTATTTCCTATCGTTCTACCTTCTAAAATCGTAGAACCTGCACCAATATAACAATTTTCTCCAATGCTAACACCACCGGATATACAAACAGAATTAGAGATCATACTATAGTTATTAATTTTTACATCATGAGCAATAACACAATTATGATACACAAATACATGATCTCCAATTTTTACATTTGAAGATATAATTGTCTGAGGGAAAACAACAATCCCTTGCCCTAAAATTACACTTTTGTATATTTTAGCATCTAAAGATATTAAATTTATAAAACTACTTAGTTCCATCTGTTCTAGTTTCTCTCTACGTTGCATCATAGATCGATAACTACCTAATCCCGATATAAACTTTGCTTTTCTAGAAAAACTAGCTACATCCTCTAATTTCCCTAAGATTTTACTGCCACATTTAAGATCATCTAAAAAACCAAGCACCGTATATTGCTCGGCAGCAATCTCACCTAATTCTCTCCCAGTCCCACCATAGGTTAGAATCACTACTTCATCTTTCATCAGTTCACCACTTTTGCGAGAATAGAATATCTAACACTTCTTTAGAAATACGTTCCACTATCTCACTATCTAATCCCTGATATAAAGGTAGCGCTAAACCAAAATGATATAACCGCTCAGAATTATTCCCTATCGCTTTTTCACAATCGACATTGTATTTTTGAGTATAATAGGAAAGCACGTGTAGAGCATTCGCACCTAAATTTACTTCAATTGCTCTTTCTCTAAGAAGACCTATCATTTGATTACGGTCACATGAATCAGATAACCGAATCATGAAAGTTTGCCAAGCATGTCCATTTACCACTTCTGGCAAATGGACTTTGTCAGAAATAAGATGCTCAGCATATATGTTTTGCAATCGCTGGCGCTCGATTAACCAATTATCAAATTTGGCTAATTGAACCCTTCCCAAAACAGCTTGAAAATTTGTCATTCGATAATTAAAGCCAGGTAAAATAAAATCTACACCATTCACATTACGTTGAATGCCATGATTGCGCCATACACGTAGTCTATTTGCCAACTCAATATCATTCGTAGCAATGGCTCCACCTTCCCCTGTTGTAATGGCTTTACGAGGGTGAAAGGAGAAGCATCCCAATTGGCCAAAGGTACCTACCTTTTGCTCATTATGTATTGCACCCAAGCCACAAGCAGCATCTTCGACAACTAGTAAATTATATTCTTTAGCAATTTTCATAATAACAGTCATATCTGCCGGACAACCAAACTCGTGTACAGGCATGATCGCCTTAATCTTTTCCGGTCCCTGCCATTCATTGATCACCCGCCGAATATTTTCTGGCGTAATATTATAATTATGTAAGTCAACATCAACAAAAATAGGTCGAGCCCCAACAAGCTCTACTACATTGACCGTAGCAGGAAATGTAAAGTCAGGTACAAGTACAGCATCACCTGCCCCTATGCCTAACGCAACCAATGATAAATGCAAAGCTGCAGTACCTGATGAAACAACAACCACTTCTTTGCACCCTAAATACGTTGCTAATTCATGCTCAAATAATTCACATTCTTCACCATGTACCAATTGCCCACTACGTAATACCCGCTCTACAGCCAGACATTCTTCATCGCCAATACTTGGCACACACAATTTAATCATTTTTTTACACCTTCATTTAAAAACATATCCGGCAACTCAGGCATATCATTCATGTTTTTACAATACCATTCTGCGGTCTTTAAAACACCTTCATCTAAGTCTATTTTAGCACGGTACCCAATTAGTTCTTTAGCCTTTTGAACACTCGGAATACGCAGTTCAATATCGGCTGATAATGGATCACGAAACACAATTTTCGATTTTGAGTTTAATACCCGGCATACGGTTTGCGCTAATCCGTAAATCGTCGTTACTGCCCTAGCATTACCAATATTAAAAGATTCGCCAATCGCCTTTTCATGAGATAACCCTAGCATAACACCATCTACCATATCATCTACATAACACCATGCACGGATTTGATTACCATCACCAAATATATATATATCTTCATTTTTCAATGCTTTGCGGATAAATATCTGAATGGCACCCTCTCCAATTTGACCAGGACCATAAATATTAAACGGCCGTACAGTCACAGTAGGAAGCCCATATTGCCTATGATAAGCATGAGTCAGATGTTCTCCAGCTAATTTACTAACAGCATATGTCCACCTTGCTTCGCCTACTGCACCCGTTACAGTCTCACTACCCTCATCAACTTTAAAAGCATGAGAGCCAAATACTTCAGATGTTGAAAAATCCATAAACCGTTCAATATTCCCGCCTTTACGAGCAGCTTCCAGAATATTAGCCGTTCCCAACATATTTACACGCATTGTATTGACTGGGTTTTTCACAGTATTATCAATACCAGCAATCGCCGCTGCATGTACAACAATTTGCGCACCGTCAATTGCCTGTTCCAGTTTATGATTATCTAAAATATCCCCTGCAATTAATTGAAGATTTGGGTGTTTAGCATATGATTTTCCAGAAAGAGAATCTCTATCAAAATTATCATATACAACAATTTCATTATCTTGTACCAAGCGTTCGATCAATGTAGAGCCAATAAATCCGGCTCCTCCTGTGATAAAAATTTTTTTATTTTTCAACATATCTCAAATACGTCCTTTATCATTTTTTTAGAAATTAGTATCTCCATAGTTATGATTATATCTACAATTTTTGATAAATAGAAATTAGCCTCTCGGCAATATCATCCGCATCATGATTTTTCTCTACATACCTGCGGCCTCTCTTACCTAATTCTGGAAGCATGTCCATGTTACATAAAATATGTCGTAATACATCGGTAATCGTATCCGGATTAGCAATAATAATTGGTAAATCATCAAAATATTTATCTCGCATATATTCACTAATCCAACAAACTACAGGCTTACCCATAGCCATAGCCTCAACTGCCAACACGCCATGTGATCCAATTAAAATTTGATCAATAATCAAATCCGCTTGTTGATAGGCTTGTTTCGCTTGTTCATGGCTCATTCCTTGAATTAATTGAAAATCAAAATCATATTCCTGCTGCAATATCTCGATCGCACGTAATATATGTTTTGTTCCTTTCACCTCAGGACTCGTTGGTGCATGAACAAATAAAGGTTTAGGATTGGCTTTTGTCGTCTGAGGACAATAACTTGCGATATCAATCGCCACTGGCAATATATGAACATTTGGGAAATAATCTTTGACATAAAGATTTAATTCCTGATCACCAACAACGCAGTGTGTAATATACTTCGCTATTTTTTTCATATCTTGTATAATTTTTGATTCATTAGTACTTTTCACCATTGCATATGGATTATATTTCTGCGCTACAGATAAACGCCGGACATCCGATCCCCAATAATTCATAAGTACTTTTTTCCCATGTGATTTCAACAATGGTAGATCGGAGTTATTTAAAGTTAAAGACGTACCAAAGTGAAAATGAAAAATATCATACTCAGTTAATGCTTGTTTCGCAAATTTATTGATTCTTCCATTAACCTCCTGTTGTGTCTTACAATCCTGAAAAATATTAATATCGCCTTGATAACCTAAATATGATGAGTAATAATTGACATAACGCGCTTGATAACCATTTTTTTGTAACCCACCCGTTAAAGCATGCATTTGATTGGCAATTTCCATCGTACCATGTAAAATTTTAACTTCTTGCAATGGTTTTTCCAACGTGAGTACTTCGCGCTCCAGTCCTTGTTCTGCCATTGCAATAGTCGCTTTCATCTCATTAATATCTGAATCGTTAGCAATGATTTGCTCATATTCAGCAATTACAGCACTCGCTTGTATAAAATCGCCCTTATTAATAAACTGCTTAATATTTTCTTTGATCATTTTCTGATATTGCAATAACTCATTATTGCTATCCTGCAACGATCTGTCCTCTTCGAATTGCTGAAGTAATATTCCCACGCCCTTTTTCATCGCCCCAAAAGCTTGTAATGCTTCCCGCAAATATTTTATATATTCGCTTGAATCCAAATTTGTGTTACATTGTGCATGATACATATAAATGAAGAATATTTCTTCATCATTTTTCACATCATAAACTAACTTATCTTCAATAACAATTGAGTTATAAACTGCTTGTATATATGAAATACCATCACGGATATAGCGGTCAAAAATAACTTTATACTGATCAGGAGTTAATTTATCTAACATCAAAGCATATCGACATAAGGCCTTACTAATTTTTTTATCGTCTATTTCCGTCCCAGTATCATAAGTTTGTAAATACTCATAAATTTGCAAACTTACATTCGTATGCTTTTTTGCTATATATTCTATATAATAGTTTAACCGCAGTTCCTGGAAATTGTTAAAAAGCGTATTTAGAAAATATTTTTGTTTCAATAGATAATATATTATTTCACCATAATATATGGGTAACTTAGAAATATCTAATTGTTTGATCGCTTCTATTGTCTTATCCGTAAAAGCGTTTTTTTTATCTTCCAAAATCATTTTACATAACAACCCATAATTATTATCTAGTTCCTGAAAAACCTCAGCGATAGCATCCATTTTATTATCGCTAAACTCACTTGTCACATTTTGTATCATTTCATAAAACACTTCATGTATATCGTCAAACTGTCCCATCAAAAGATCATAATACTTCTTTAATTCTTGATATTTATTTAACTCTATATACATGAAAATAGTATTTTTCAAATTATCAATTATAAAATTCTTACTAAAAAGTTTTCCTGCATATAATAGAGCTTGCTCAGGATTTCCAACTTTCTTATATAAATTGGAAAGATTATAATATGCTAATTCTACTTGTCCTATTGAATATACTATAATAGATGTATCTTGCTTAGTCTCATTTTCTTCTTCAAGTAATGTAAGATATTTCTCATAATTATCAATAGACTCTTGATATTTTTGATGCACAGCTTGTGCTTCCGCTAAATAGTAATATATATCGATATAACCTTCTTTAACAGTCAGCGCTTCCAAACAAAATTCTTCTACTTTCTGATGATTGCGCGTAAGTTGATACATTAAAGCCATGCCAGTGTAAATATACATATATTCCTTGAAATCAACTTTTATCCGTTTGCATGCAGCATAAGCTTGCTCAATAATGGACACAGCCTCTTGATGATCGTTATGCATCCCATAAGTAACTGCCAACTGATACCAATAGTATATATTATCTGGATCTTTTTCTAATTCACTTTTCAGCATCGCACTCGTGCGCAGAAATTTTTTCTCCATTAATGCTTTATCAGTTGACATATAGCCATAATGAAGTATACTCGCTTCAATTTTAACGGTTAAACCGTCAAAAATTGGTTGATTATGAACCGCACCTTCATAACGAAATGTATCATTGTTTTTGAATAGTCTTGGTGATAATAACACTGAAAAATTTGCTAAGTCATTTTCATCCGCTAAATTTTTCACTGTTACGATTGCTGCACCATACTTTTTACTGATCGGCGATTTCAAAAAATCAACTATGACTTCAGTCTTTTCCAACACTTCATCAGCATCAATGACCAGAAACCATTCTCCTTTGCCATAGCTTATGGTCATATTGCGCATTTCGGCAAAATCATTATTCCATGGATGGAAATATACTTTATCCGTATATTTTTTTGCAATTTCTACTGTATTATCATCCGAACCTGTATCAACGATAATCAGCTCCGATTTAATCGCATCACGGAGCGGTTTAAGACTTTGCAAGCATCTTTCTAGATCTTTTGATTCGTTTTTCACCATCATGCCGATACTAAGCTTCATTGAAAACCCCTCTTTTTTCTAATAAATATAGATTATATACAAAATTCTTTACAAAATTCTCTATATAATCTATATATTATATCACCTATATATTTTACTTTTTTTATGCTTATACACATTTTAAAAGGGACTCTGGACGTTCCAGAGTCCCTTTTATTTTTTTTATTAACCTTGTAACAACTGAAGTACTGATTGAGGCTGTTGATTGGCTTTTGCCAACATCGCAGTTGCAGCTGATTGAAGAATATTGTTCTTTTGATAAGTACTCATTTCCAAAGCCATATCGACATCACGAATGCGGGATTCAGATGCTGTTATGTTTTCGTTAGAAGTATTCAAGTTATCAATTGTATTCGTCAATCTGTTTTGGTAGGCACCTAGTTGTGAACGTTGTTGTGAAACAGTGTTAATCGCTTTGTCAATTGTAGTAATGGCAGTGTTAGAAGCATCTTGCGTACTAACATCAATACCAGCAACAACAGTAGCATTACTAGCTACCCCACCAGTACCAGTCAACACAGCAGCTTTTGAAGTAGTTGATTTAGCTAGAGCTGTTAATGATGCACTAGTCAATTTAGAATAAGTAAATTGTAGAGAAACCGTTTGACCAGAATCACCATCTCCAACTACCGCTGAAGTATCACCCTTATGCACAATTGTAGCAGGTCCAATATTAACACCAGCTGCAGTATGATCTTTCAACTGCAAAGTATCATAACCAGCTTTTACGCTGAAATTATAGGAATCGCCAACAGTATAATGTTGCAGAGTACTTGCAGAGCTCGCTGATGAAGCTGCAAATTTAAAGGTCATACCATCAACTTTAACACCTGCTACGAAGTTACCACTTAGATTTTTCCAGCTTGTACCACCATCTGTAGAGTAACTAATACTTGCAACAGTACTCGAACCAGCAGCAGCAGTACCAGTAGAAGTTACAGAAGCAATTTTCACTGTATAGTTAGCATCAACAGAACCAGTATAAGACGTTCCTGCTGTAGCTGCCAACAAAGCAGTATTCGTAACCGCTGAAGAACTAGTTGTAACCTGATTATTCATCGATGCAGCAGTAAGAGTGCTTTGGATTCTAAAGCTACCAGCTGCAATTCCTCTGGATACACTGGTGATATTAAGACCTGTACTATTAGGAGCCACACTCGCAGCTGTGATGGTATTGCTAGCTACACCAAGAGACTGAGCATCCATTGCAGTAACGGAAACACTAAGGTTTTGGTTAGCATTCGCACCAATATGGAATGTATCACTCATACCACCAGCCAATAAGTTCTGAGTATTAAACTCAGTTGTATTGGAGATACGGCTGATTTCTTTAGCTAACTGATCGACTTCGCCTTGGATTTTCTGACGATCATCTGCAGTATTTGTATCAGTAGCGGACTGAACTGCCAATGCTCTCATTCTTTGCAGAATGCTATGAGTTTGATCGAGTCCACCTTCAGCTGTTTGCAACAATGAGATACCATTTTGTGCATTACTGGAAGATTGTTTCAAACCACTGATCTGGCCTCTCATTTTTTCTGTGATTGCAAGTCCTGCGGCATCGTCAGCCGCACTATTGATGCGTCGACCCGTTGATAAATTCCCGATGGCTTTTTCAGTAGCCTTTGTGTTTTTGGTTAATGCATTGAAAGTACTCAATGCGGAAATATTTTGATTGATAATCATGATATTATTCCTCCCTGATTTTTATACTAGGCATCCTTGCCCAGTTATTTACTCTAATACTGACGGATTCACCCCGGCCGGTTATGAATGAATCAGTATTTAAGTTTCTCACTAATGTTATCGTATAGTTTGGTGATAATATTAATAGTGAAACTAAATAATTTATAAATATTTCGCATTATTTTTTCTAGGTTTTTCGATTTATAAAATTACCAGCTACACTATTCATGCCATCATAAGCTTGGGATATATTTTTTCGATTCTTCATGGTATTAAATAACAAATTAAATTGATTCATCAACTCTTGATTGGCTTGTTGAATTTCCAGTAACATTTTTTTGCCTTCTGGCGATGCATAGTATGCTTTATCAGCTATCTTTTCTAGCTCTAATTGCACTGTTTCACGTTGCTCTACCAATGAGAAGAACATCTTCAAATCATTTTTACTCAAAAATTTTTTCATTTCTACGGTTAAAAATAGATAATCTTGCCACTTAGCCCGCAATAACGCATTGCCCATACTACTTGCCTACTGCCTTATCTTGGCGTACTAGCTTCATAGCTTGAAACCAAGTATCACGAAATTCCACCAATAAGCGTTTGGCCTCTTCTAACTGGGTTATATCTTTCTTTATATTTCCTTGGATTAGGCAATGCAATATATATTCATCAATTAATAACCATGTCTGAGAAATTTCTAACGTCATATCCATCGTTACCATGAATTCATGAACGATAGCTTGCGCTTTCATATTCGCAGCATGAGCTTGTGGTATATTATTTTCTTCAACAGCCAGAATGCTTTCTGTAACAAATCGGATAGCTCCATTGTATAACATCAGAGTCAATTCTTCTGGCGATGCGGTCATAATTTGTTGTCTTTTATATGCATTAGCAGTATTCGTAGCATTCATGACACTTCCTCCTTGTAGTTCCCAATATGCATATAGAACCAATACTATTTATCAGTGAAAATCAACTACCACCAAGCAAAGAAGCTAACGATGAACTTTGCGCAGTTAACTTTGCAAGTGCAGTTTCCATTGCATTAAACTTGGTATAGTAGCGACTTTCTTCATCTGCCAAAAAGTCACTCATCGTTGACATTCGTTCCGTCAATTCATAAATATTTCTCCCAACCGTACTCGTGATATCAGCAGTTGTAGATGCTGTCGCACCAGCTTCTTTTACAATACTCGCCGCTGCCGTTTTCATAATTGTGCTTAATCTAGTAGCAATCCCATTTGTTGCAGTGGTAGTACCTGTCGTGCCAAACACTTTGTACGCAGCATTAGGATCAGCTTGCAGCGCTGTTGTCAGCACCGTCTCATCTAAGTATATCTTGCCATTATCGGTATAATCATTACTAGTTGTAATTCCAAGACTAGCAGCAGTCTTATAATTACCAGTCAATCCAGATACCGCACTAGTAAAAGCAGTCCGCATCGATTCCCCTACCGTTTTAAGAATGGAATCATTGTGGAGCATACCACTTTTGGCCTTTACCGTCCATAGAGAGATATCGGTATCTTTCATTGCTGATTTTTGTTCATCCGTTAATGGCGTATAGTCGGTATAGCGCGTCTCTTTTACTTCACTATAAAGCGAACTCAACATTGTGTTGTAGGCAGCAACAAAAGCTTTCACACTAGCGACGGCGCTCGTCACATCACTCGTAATGCCAATCGTTGTCGAGCCTGTTGACAACGCATTATACGTTACACCCGCAATCGTAAATTTATTACTAGACTCTGTCATGCTCACACCATCGAGTTTGATTTGAGCATCTTGTCCTGTCTTATTAGTAAGTTTTAAACGATTATTTAAAAAGCTAGTGGTATTAGTATCACTACCAGAAAACTCCAATGTAGTATCACTATTATTCGCCTTCAATGTAAATTTACCATTTGTAAAACTAGCGGTTGCGATTGTATTTCCACTACTATCTTTGGCAGCATTTATTTTATCAAGAATATCCTGAATAGTCCCTGTTGAAGCAACACTAATCGCAGTGCTAGTGGTACCATCTGAAATATTAAAATTAAGCGTTCCCGTTAACCCCGAAAAAACAGTTCCCAATACATCAGTTGCACTCGTAGCTCCCGTATCAGCAGCACTCGTAATACCATTACTACCGACTAGCGAAGAAGCAGAAATCTTTAGGTTATCACTTAAAAAAGCCAACCCATTTGTACTACTTCCAGTAAAATCAATGCTAGAACTAGCCCCCGTACTATTGGTGTACAGATAAAATCGATCTGCGGTTGTATCATAGGTAGCTGTAACGCCTGCACTAGCATTATTGATTTTACTAACAAAATCATTAATACTTGCAGATGAACTGACAGTCACTGATTTACCATTAATCTTGATATCAAAAGAACCACTAATCCCAAATTGGCTCGCCATTGTCGTTTTACTTGTACCAGTTGTAATCGCTGCGCTACTACTCTCTGTTACACCACTGGCCAATTGTGTTACCTTCAGAGTGTGATTTACATTTGCAGCATCACTCTTAGACGTTACCGTCGCAACAGACGTATCACTTGATATCACACTTTTAGGTGACAAAGTACTTTGTTTATTGAAATTAAAAACAGTTGTATTATTAAATTCATTGATACTGGTATACATCTTATTATATTCTTCTTTTTTCCAGGTCTGTACCGTTTGTTTCTGCACCAGTGTATTATAAGGTGTACGTGCAGCAGCCATTAATTTTGTCACCATTGAATCAACATCGATACCAGAACCACTAAGTCCATATGTACGTGTTACACTCATGATCACACCTCCAATTTAAAGTTTAATCTACACATCATTATGCTTTTTTATCTACCAAGGCACCAATATAATCTCTCATCCTTGCTACCGCATCGAGTAATTCATGTGCCGGGAATTCCTTGACTACTTTGTGATTTTTGCCACTTTGAACCTGCACCATTAATTCATTTGTCTTGTTATGTAATACAAAATGAATATCCGTATTCATCGATTCCATAAAAGTGTTGATTTCATCCGTAACTTTCGCCAATTCACTTTCGCTAAGTTGTTTCGTCGTAGTTGTAGAATCAGTAGTAGAATCCTGTTTATCATCCGTCCTATTTAAGACAAGCGTTGCAGAATTTTTCTGCACGCTTCTTACCGATTGTGAGTTAACAGAACTAACAGATACAGCTTCCTCCTGTATCGCAACTGGTTTAGCAGTAACTGCAACCGCTGAAGATGCACTACTGGCAACAGCATTAATTCCCATTTCATATACCTCCTTGTATTATGAACAATCTCCTATCCTATATATATTATCGCAATATATAAACAAAATCTTAACAACCTTCTACACTTTTTACTATTTTATGACTTATCCGTTTTAATATCTTTTAATATATCCAGTTTCCCAACTGGACTCAGCACTGCAGCCTGTTTATTTTCCTGCACAATCGAGTCGTATAGTTCACCACGATAAATCTTAATATCCTTAGGAGCATCGATCGCGACGCGAATATTTTCCCCTTGAATATTGACAATCGTGATGACTACATTATCACCAATGACAATCCGTTCACCAACTTTTCTAGTGAGAGCCAGCATATTATTCGCCTCCCGCAAAGAGACGGTGGCGAGTGGTATAGGATGTTTTCTCCAAAATAACCTGAACGGCTGTATTCGTCTGCGTATTGAGAACAATTGGCGCCAAAAGATTGGTCGTCATGTCTTCCGCTTTTCCTGGCACACTAACAATATTGAGAATCTGCACTATCTCAGGCGTAACCAGTTCTAGTCCGTGGATGATATCATCATGTAATTGGAATTCATAATCCTTAAAAAACGAAAAAGGATCAACCACAAGAAAAGTTAACTTTGGCTCGACTACCGATTGCAAATAACCAAAGGGACTCTCTGCTTGATACGGGAGTAATACGAAAGATTTTTCATCAGGAAAACCCGGTAGCCCATGAGGAAAATCTATAATTTCCTTCTCATTGATCTCTATATCACCTAACTGTGTTGAATGAATTAGCATGTTGTACACCTCACATAACCGCATTAGCAAACTACTATGATATAAAATCAACCAACGATGTCGACATAATTTTAGCCCCTACAGAAAGAGCACTCTTATATACAGTCTGGCTGGTAGTAAAATCAGTAATCGCCTGCGCCATATCAATCGATTCATTATTTGATAGATCCGTCTGGATAACCTGACCTTTATTGGTCATAATGTTAGAGGCCATTTCATACATTGACATCCGCGTCCCGAGCTTAGTTTGCGCCTTCAGTTGCATACTATGGTCGTCTTGCACATAGTTCGTAGCTACCCCTGATAGCCATTTCGCATCTCCACCCTTTCCTTGTGGTACCCAGAATGAATAAGTATCATCTGTAGTAGTACCGCTACTGGCAGCAATATTGAGTTTTACACCATTCGTTAATGTAATAACCGAAGGACTCCCTGCTGTAATTGCAGTCGTGGTTCCAGAAGCTCCAACCGTCGCCCAGCTTGCACCTTTATCCGTTGAATATTCAGCACCTGTAACCTGCCCAGTAGCATCCGTACTCGTAATACGTACGCTATAGGCCGTACTCCCCGTCCCGGAATAAGTACCCGCGAGTACTGCAGCACCACCAGTCGTATTACTTTGAGTAATGCTTGCCGCAGTTTGCGGAACGCGGAAAGTATAAACATCAGCATGAGCCGTTCCCGCAGTAACAACACCAGCAGTGGTAGTTTGATTGATAACGGTCGATGCAGCATCGGTGTAATATGGAGTATTTTTTGCACTATCCGTAATCGTAAAACTTATACCCGATGGCAGAGTAAGGGTAGTTGCTGACGCAGAGACCGCTGTGTTACTCGTGGTATTGACATCTGCCGCAGCTAGGTTAGTCCATGTATTACCACCATCTGTGGAATAAGAAGCCCCTGTTACATGTCCAATACCAGTCGCAGCACCACCATCTACTTGATCGATTCGCACATTAAAATTAGTAAATCCTTCTCCCGTATAAGTCCCCGTCACACTGCCAATGCCACCGGCTGTATTTGTCTGACTAACTGTTGATGTTTTCTGCAGCTCACTTTTTATATCCAGTAAGCGATTGAGAGCCGAAACGGTTTGCGTCCCATATACATTGGTCACAGGACCAAAGACATCCGCCCCTGTCAGATTAACGCTATCTTGATTGGCATTTGTAGCTCCCGATTGGATTTTCATTGAAATCTTATTATCATCCCCACTATAGGCAACTACTTCCTGCGTTGCATCCGAGTTGGGATCTTTAACTGTTATCCGCGTAAAAGGCGCAGTGGAATCATTTTGTCCGCCAAAAATATAGCGATTACCAACTTTAGTATTGCCAATCGTCACAATTTGGTTTACCATTTGATCCACTTGTTTCCCAATGGTAGCCAATTCATCTGGAGTTTTCGTATCATCAGCACTGATTACCAGTTCATTTGCCTTAATCATAATAGAACTCAAACTTGACATAGCACCATCTGTACTATTCATCCAAGACTGTGCATCTTGCAAATTCCGCGTATACTGCGTATTCGTTGATGAACTCGTGTTGTAACGTAAACTTCGCACTGCTTTAATAGGATCATCCGATGGACGATGTATCGTCTTACCATCCGATAGTTGCTCTTGAATACTATTTTCACGTTGTTGGGATTTATTTAAGCTACGTAAAAAACTATAGGTTTGCATATTATCCGCAATTCTCATATTTTCACCTCTTTATCTTCCAACTATTCCTGTGCCATTGATTAATTTATCGAGCATTTCATCGATTGTAGTCATCACCCTAGCGGCGGCGTTATAACCCTTTTGATACTTGAGCATATTTGTAATTTCTTCATCCATGTTGACACCAGAGACGGACGATCGCCAAGTCGTCACTTGATCCACCAAGTTTTGCTGGTTATCGGTAAGACGGATTGCATTTTGACTTTGCACTCCGAGATCACTAATCATCGTTGAGTAATAACTATCAAGCGATGAATTGCCCAATTTAGCAGAAGTGTCTATTTTTAACCGATTGCACATCAGTACAGCATTATCACCGCTGGCAACGTTGCCTTTTGATATTGTGAAATTGTATTGATCCGTCGACTTATTATTGGTATTGGTCGCTAGTTGCAGCTTCACACTGATACCACTTATAGGAATCGTAAACGTTCCATCTGAATTTAAGGTAGTAGGCGTAGTACTCCAGTTGGTTCCGCCATCAGTTGAATACTTTATCTGCTTATATTGCCCCGTTGCAGTAATACTTGTTGTCGTTGAATCAAATGCTTTGACGATAACCGAAGTTGCCGTATCACCATTCGTATATGAACCCGTCGCCGAAGAAATCGTACCAGCACCTGCGCTAGAGTTACTTTGCGTAACGGTTAAACTACTGTCAGCAGTATTTTTATTTAACGAAAAACTATATGTATCATTCACAGCATTCGTAGTTGTACCCGTAGAGCCTATATTCACTGCAACGGTAAGCCCAGCAATCGTAAGGGAATAAGAGCCGGTTGTTGCTGACACAGGAATATCGGTACCATTATAAGTGACACCACCATCTGTGGAATACTGTATATTATCAATCACTCCTGCTGTTACGCCAGTTGCCTTTATCATGACAGGTGTTGGCGTACTACCAGCCGTATAAGTACCTGTCGCAAAAACAGCCGCTGATCCACCAGTCAAGTTACTTTGAGTAACACCAATACTAGCACCAATAGATTTAGCAGCAATTTTAGCGATCCCCCCCGTGGTAAACAAATCTTGATTGACTTGCAGGTTTGAAATCCAATCATCGCTCGTAAAGGCACCCGAAACTGCGCTCGTGTTATAGTCAGGATTAGTCACGCCACCAATAGCAGCACCAAAAAAATTATTATTGGTGCTATTATCACTACCGTAGCCACTCCGACTGACAGCATTGAAATCCTGCAACAAAAACTGGCTTATTGTACTCAGATTGTTCAAGTAGCCCTTTATACCTGTTGTCGTCGAATCTCGCATCGTCGTGAGTGCTGCAACTTCTCCGTTAGAAAATCTCACGGTACTCCCTGTTGTAGGAGCAACAATATTGGTTACTGAGTAGCCATAATTGGGGTCAATCGTCGCACTAGTAGATAATTTTATGTTGTCATAGCCAGATACTAAATAAATGCCCCCTGATTGTACTGAAAAACTACCATTCGCTGCCTCAGTTACTCGTACATCAACCACCTTTGACAGTTGATCCACTAATAAATCACGCTTATCGCGAAGATCATTAGCATTATCGGTTCCACCAGCCTCAATATTAACAATTTGTTTATTCAGACTACATATTTCCGAAGTCGTTTCATTGATTGTCTTTACTTTAATAGTAAGTGAAGAATTAACATCCGTAACCATATTTTTTAGTTGCGTTGCAGCATCTTGCACCGCATTAACCAATTCCACACCACGTTCACGAACTGTTGTACGTGCTGCATCATCAGAAGCGGTTGTTGACAATGTCTGTAGCGATGTCCAAAAATCATTTAAGACGGATTGTATACCTGTATCTGAGGTATCACTAAAGACTGTTTCAAGCTTTCTCAGCTCCGCTTGCGTCGCAGTCGAGCCACTTAAGGTAGAGGTTTCTCTCCACATTTGCTTATCAATCAGAGCATCCCGCGCTCTAGTGATCGATGTGACTTGTACTCCTACTCCTTTTTGTACAGTACCATTAGCACCATAAATTGTTTCCGGTGTCACCGTCGATAAATTTGTAGTTTGACGAGAATATCCGTCCGTACTAGAATTAGAAACATTATGTCCTGTCGTCTCCAGCCCGATTTGCTGTGCGACTAAACCGCGATATGCTGTATTTAATCCACCAAACGTTGAACTCATTCACACCAACTCCTATACTTTATGATCAATAAATGCTCTAGCCTGGTTTGTATTACTCGATTGACCCTGAGGCGCATAATTAGGATCCGCCACATTACGCGCTAAAATATTAATACTATAGTTCACAAAATGCAGTGCTTGCTTAATGAGTTGGGTGTTTGTATGATTAAGCTCTGTAATTTCTGTTCCTATCGTTTTCAGACTATCACCTAAATGACTAAGACGTTTAGCTGAGTCTTCATCCGCTAGTTTTATCACTTGCGAAAGTGTCAAATGATCCACTTTTACATTATGAAGATCACCAATTTGCTTTATTACATTTTGACGTTCTTTTTCAAACGCACCCAATTTTAGAATGATTGACTGTTCTTGGCTAATAATACGATCTAATTCCTGAGTATCAGCAGATACTAAAATGGGTTTTTTCCTTTTGGAAAGTTCTAAAAGGCTCTGATATAAAGTCAGTATCTCTGTCAGTTGAAAAATTAAGCTTTCCCACAACTTTTGCAAAGCATCCTCCTTTTAACGCAGGCGATACGCCAACGTACTTTCTATAATTTTTCCAGCAACAGCTTGCGAATCAATCGCATAGGTTCCGGAACTGATTTGTTCGGAAAGATTGTTCACTTTCTCAACCTGTACTTCTGAAGTATTTTTAGCTGTCTGAAGGATCTGAGCAAATTCTTGTCCTTGAGAAGATAAAATCACTTCATCATTTTTTTGCGTCTGTCCGGTTTTGGGGGAATTTATAGACTTAGAAACCTGCTTTTGATCATTATATACCTGAAAAGCACCTTGAATTTGTTTGCCCGAAATAATCATAATATAACACCTCACATGTTTGCTCACTATTATTATCGACAAAAATGGCCGGAACATTAATCCCTGCCATTAAAAAAATTTTTATTTATTTTTTTAATCTTCCCGAGTATACATTCTAAGTCCATCTCGTTGCCTATTACGTTCTGAATTATCAGTGTCATCTTTGAGTTGTTGCACTTGTTGCATCAGTCCACTTCCACATGCTGTACACAAACGCCCTTCATAGATGATTGCACGACACATCTCGCATGGATAGCCAATCAAGCCGTCACTAAACAACCGACCGCTTTTCAGCATCCGTACAATTACTTTTTCTTTTACACCCGTTGCTTGATGTATTTCTTCAATTGATGCTTTTCCTTTTTCTCGTAGATATTCACCAATTTTATGTTCATGTATTTCCTCTTGTGCATAACACTCTGGGCATAGCTTGCTAGGATTTTCCATACATATTTTGCCACATTCTGAACAATTCCGAATCGCCATACGATCGCCTCCTTATTTTAGCGGAAATGAATACCCCAATACAAATGGTAACGTTCTTATTATATCTATCATACCAATATTTTGTCATAATTGCTACCAGACATTTTTTAGTGTGCTCCGCTTGCTACTGCCAATCCATCAACACGGATCGCGCCTGCCTTTTTTAGCACCTTTGCACATTCATCCAACGTAATTCCCGTTGTAACAATATCATCGACAATCAGAATATGTTTATTCATAAGTCTTTTAGGATCTATAACCGCAAAAGATCCTTTGATATTTTCCCTGCGCTCGGTTGTATTGAGTTCCCATTGCGGAATGGTCTGATGGGTTCGCGTCAGCAAATTAGGCATCCAGTTCATCTGTCTATCCATAGCCCAGTCTTTAAAAATAGACTCGACCTGGTTATATCCTCTTTCACGCAAACGCTGTGCATGTAGCGGTATCGGTATCACATAATCAATATCACGAAAATGTTCTATGCTACTATATTCACTCAGTAACCACCGTAGATATATCGCATATCTCTTTTGCTGACGAAATTTCATATCATGGATCAACCGTTTTAAGCCACCTGTATATTCACATACGACCTGGCAGGAATCAAGAGACGTTAGATGATGCTGCTGCACATTGATCTCCCGAATGGATACAATCTTTCCTAAGCAACTAGAACACCAGACACCATGTTTCTCTACACTGATCTTACAAACTGGGCATTTAGGCGGATAAATCATATCCAGTAAAGCATTCCAGTAGCCTCTAAACATATAACTGCCTCCTCAAAAAGCAGCGGGGGTATCCGTTACTTTTGCTATAACTCCTCGCTTACCAAGCGTTCTGCCAGCAATGAATAGCGCCGTTTCGTCCGATCGTTAGATAACGCTGTATTCAAGGCCGCCTTGCTTCCTAGTAGTATAACCCGTTGTTTGGCTCTAGTTACAGCAGTATACAATAAATTTCGTTGTAGCATTACATGATGACCGGCTATCAGCGGCATAATGACTACCGGATATTCACTACCTTGACTTTTGTGAACACTCATCGCATAGGCTAGATGTAGTTCTTCTAGCTCCCCTCGTTCATAGATCACATCTTGCTCTGGATAACGGACCGCGACTCTACCATGGTTAATACCTGTAATAAAACCAATATCACCATTATAGACGCCTTTGGTATAATTATTTTTCATTTGCATGATCTTGTCCCCCTCGCGGAGTACTTGATTGGCAACAGAAATGGCAGCCTTACCATCGGCCTCAGTATTTAGAGCTTCTTGCAAAATTTTATTCAAATTTTCAACGCCGCACACCAATCGATGCATCGGTGCTAATACCTGAACATCATAGGAAACATTAAATCCTTCTTGCGGTAATGTATCGCGGCAAAGAGTGACGATTGCCTCGGCTACAAGCTCGCTATCATTAATTTCAGCAAATTGAAAATCATTACTACTATTCACATCAGGCAGTAAACCTCGATTGATCTGATGAGCGTTCATGACAATGATGCTTTCACCTGCTTGGCGAAAAACCTCCGTCAAACGCACTAAAGGCACGGTATCGGAACGTATAATATCCTTTAGTACTGATCCAGGACCTACAGCTGGCAATTGATCGACATCACCTACCAAGATGACGCGACAACCATCGGGTACAGCCTGCAGAAAATAATTCATCAATGAAATATCCATCATCGAAACTTCATCAATAATGACCACATCCGCCTCTAGAGGTTGCTCCTCATTTCGCATAAAAAGAGCAGCGCCTTCTATCCCACCAGTCGATTCTAGCAGTCTGTGCACCGTCATTGCCTCACGATCAGTCGCTTCACTTAGCCGTTTTGCTGCCCGCCCGGTAGGCGCCCCCAGTAATATTTTAAACCCTTGCGCCTCCAGTACTGCTAGCATCCCCTGCACAACAGTTGTCTTGCCTGTTCCCGGTCCACCTGTCAATACAAACACGCCATGCATCAGCGATGATAATACAGCCTCATGCTGCGCTTCAGCCAGGGCAATACCCGATTCTTCTTCCCATTTGCCAACAATCCCTGCAAAGTCTTCATTCGGCGCTGGTTTTGCTCTATCTTTTAGCAGCAATAACCGCTCTGCTACACGTTTTTCCGCATAATATAGGTGACGGGGATACACGAGCGTCATCCCATGAAAATCTTCGATACAAAGCTGATTTTCTTTGATTAGCTCCGATACATGCATCCCGACTTCTACGGGTTCCACTAACAGTAATTTTGCTGCTTCCTTGACCAAAATATCTTCTGGCACACAGCAATGACCGGCCTGAGAAATTTGTAATAGGGCAAAGTCAATCCCTGCCGTCAGCCGTTCGCCATGATTGCGTTCTACTCCTAGCGACATGGCAATCTGGTCTGCCGTTCGAAACCCAATGCCTTTGACCTCTTGCGCAAGTTTGTAAGGATTGGCTTGTACCATCTCAATCGCCATAAATCCATACTTAGCAAAGATTTTACCAGCATAGGCCCCTGTTACGCCATTCATTTCCAAAAACAACATGACTTCATGCATTTCCGATTGTTCAGCGTAGGCTTTATGAATCGCCTCTGCTTTTTTCTTGCCAATCCCTTCTATCTCTAGTAATCGATGAGATTTTTCACCAATGGTTTTTAACGTATCAATGCCAAACTTTTTAACTAGACGCGCTGCCATCGCCGGACCAATACCTTTAATGGCACCAGATGCCAAAAAACGTTCAATCCCCATCACGCTAGAGGGAGCCACTTTTTTGTAATTTGCCACTTTAAATTGACGGCCAAAACGGGCATGTTCTACCCATTCCCCTGTCAGTTCTAGTTGTTCCCCCACTAGAGGCGTTAGCATACTGCCGACCGCTGCTACTGGATTATTCTCATTGGATGGTTTGATTTTGAATACCACAAAACCATTTTCCCCGTTCTGGAATATTATATTTTCTACGGTCCCCTCTAAATGTTCCACTCGCATTTCTCCGTTATCGTAAACTTTATCAACTTTATCCTGTATTGATTCGCATTTTTCTGTATAAATCCTGCCATGGGCAAAAAAATCTGGAGTACCTCTTAAGATACTCCAGATTCACTACTACATATACATCACTAAGAAAATAACAGCTATATGATTAGTCTGCCGCGACTAGGCTACAGCTATAGCCTAGCCACGACGATTGCTATGAAGAAAATTTAGTGATTATGCAATACATAAGCTACAACTTCGTTGCGATGACCTTGGACAAATCATTGATACTACCAGCTAGTAATTCCAGCTTGCCTTCAATGCGTACTAATAGATATACGCATATCACCATCGGAAAGCCAAAGTTTGTTGTAAAGTTCAATAATTGTTCCATTACGTTTCCTGCCCCCTTTCTTAAGAAAAGACTTGGTTTCGGCCAAGTCCGCAGACGATGGTCGAAGCCTTAGTCGTTCTTACTTGGAATCAAGAATTGTTATACTTTCTGATTCCGTAAGAAAAGGAAGGCGCCGAACGCCTTCCCGCTACTCCTTATACCAATACTGATGTCTCATTATTGTGAATACGCGCTTCCACGATCTGAACTAGATCACCCGTTGTCGTACTAAAAATATTTTTGCTGATGATATTTTGCATAACCGTATTGACTTCTGCTAGTGTGATCGCATCTTTCGGGTCAATCATGCTGAGCATCACCGATTTTCCACTTGCATTACGAAACACCATCTCTAATGTTTTTGCCATAGTTCTTCACCTCCTTTCCTATCACCAACTCCATGCCCTACCTGCACAAGCTTCTTATGCATTCACTAGATTGCCTTCGTCTAATCTAGAAATACCTGTAACCGGATGCTTTTGTAAACTGGCCATTGCTTGCGCGATGTCATATACATCGGTATCAGTCGCACTGGATTTTACACTCTTGTATGTCCGTTTTTGGTAAACTGTTTGCCCACTCGCATTCACGCCATTTTGAATGGTAATAATCATTTGGCTACCTTGTGGTGCTCTGCTCACTGCCATAGTTCTCACCTCCTTTTCTGCTTGCCGGCGGTATGTTTTACTGCCTTATGTCTCTATACATTCCAGCACATAAGATTTTTAAACGGGCAAATCCACGTTGACGCAAATTAAATACGGCCTGCGTCGTAATCCCCATCTGCATAGCAATTTCTGTTAGCCTCTCTTCTTCAATCGTTGCTTTATATATCACCTGCTGTTGCTTATCCGGCAACGTGCCAATCATTTCCATTAACTCTTTCGATAGCCATTGCAGTTCTACCTCGGTCGCCACATCGGCTTTATCCGCTAGATGCTGTAATATCGACAATCCTTCTTCTTGCTCACTATCAAGCGGTCCTTCTTGTTGCCAAAGGCGACGTTCACGTTTAAATAAATTCCAAACGGCATACTTCACTCGGCTTTCTATATACCCAGCAAATGGTACACCACACTGCTCATCATACTGCCGAATTCCCTGAACAACTGCCAGCCATCCTTGCCCCTGTGCTTCTTCCGCGATAGAGCATATGTGAGGCTGAAACGCATATTTTTTGACCAAACCTGTAAAGCGCAGACAAATTTCATCCACTGCCAGGCTGTCACCAGCCTGCGCTTTTTTGACCAATTCATGTAATTCCACTATTATCATCCTAGGTGAAAAACCGGTTTTTCTTATATTCGCGCTGATTTCACTCTACCATAGCGTTTTGGGCAAAACAAAAGCTGACCTGAGTGTCTCTCGGCACCCAGATCAGCTTATCTTGCCTATAAAATTAATTGAATGATAACAAGTCTATCCCTCTGTTAGCTCTAACCAAGCATCATATTTTTCCGCCAAATCCGCTTGGGTCTTACTATATTGATCCGCCAATTGCTGACTCGCCTCCTGGTCAGTATGACTAGCAGGATCATTGAGTTGATACTCTAGTTGCTTGATCTCTACCTCTAGCATGGCAATTTCGCCTTCTAACTTTTGCAGTTTTCTCGCATTTCGTTCCCCATCAGACTTTCGTTGTCGTGGTTTTTCTTGTTTGGAGCTCACTTCCACTTTCGGAGTTGCTGCCTGAGCAGCACTGATGGCTTTTTGCTCGGCTATCTGTTTTTCTCGATAGTAGCTATAGTTCCCCACATATTCGCGCAAGTTACCATCGGCTAATTCCAACATACAATTGGCAACTTTATCAAGAAAATACCGATCATGCGACACGGTCAAGAAAGTACCGGGAAAACTCAATATCGCTTCTTCCACTGCTTCTTTGGCAGGAATATCAAGATGATTGGTCGGTTCATCGAGAATTAAAAAGTTGGCCCCCGTCAGCATCAACTTCAAGATCGCAAGACGCGCTTTCTCACCACCGCTCAAATCGCCAACGATTTTAAATACCTCATCCCCTTGAAACATAAAGGCCCCGAGATAATGACGAGCTCGTTCTTCGCTAAAGCCAAACTCCGCCATGACTTCATTCACCACGGAACTTTTCGGATTCAGCCCTTCATGTTCTTGTGAGAAATAGCCTATTTTCACTCGGCTACCTAGCTTCACGCGTCCGCTAACCGGCGATAAGTCCCCTGTTAACAGCTTGAGCAGCGTCGTTTTGCCTGCACCATTCGGTCCGACTAGTGCTACACCATCGCCCTTACGAACCAGCATCGATAACTTGGCAAAGATCACCCGCTCACCATAAGCCACGGATACCTCTTCAAGCTCGGCAACGCGTTCCGCACACTCACTTGGTGGATTAAAACCAAAAAAATCAAATCGAGCAATATCCGCTGGCAAAACAATGCGTTCCAGTCGTTGTAACTGTTTTTCCCGCCCTCTAGCCTGTTTGCACTTAATGCCCGCGCGATACATCCGAATATAGGCTTCCGTTTTTGCAATATGATCCTGCTGCTTATTATACGCACTCTCTAGCGCTGCCATCCGCTCTGCTTTTTGCTGCATATAAGCCGTATAATTGCCTTTATAAGTTGTTAACGTTTTACTTTCTAGTTCGACTACTTTATTGACTACTTTATCTAGAAAATAGCGATCATGGGAGATAATCAGCACACCACCACTATAGCTAGCCAAAAAATCTTCCAGCCACTCTACCATGCCAATATCCAAATGATTGGTAGGTTCATCTAAAAACAGAAAATCCGGTTGCCGAATCAGTGCCCTAGCTAGGCAAATCCGCGTTTTTTGCCCCCCAGAAAAGGTATCTAAAGGCCGCGGAAAATCCTCAGCCGTAAACCCTAGACCAAATGCTACGCGACGAATGATATTCTCATATTCATAGCCGCCGCCACGCTCAAATTTTTCTACTACTTGTGCATATTCTTTCATCAGCGCTGCTAATGGCTCTTCTTCCTTGGTCACAGCAATCGTTTGCTCTAGTGTATGCATTTTTTCTTGCCATGCCAGTACATCTTGATACGCCGTGCATAATTCTTCATATAACGTACCATGATTCAAACTGGCATCTTGCTGTACATAACCGATTGTTTCTCCGGCTGGCACCGATACTTGTCCGCCATCGGTTTGCTCTAACCCCAATAAACAACGCATCAATGTTGTCTTGCCGGTGCCATTCGCGCCAATTAGACCAATCTTATCCCCGCGCCCTAGCTCAAAACTAACGCCTGTAAATAATGTTTCAATACCAAACGCCTTATTTAGACCTTCTATTCGTAAAATTCCCATGGCTCCACCTCAACCGTATTTCTTCTTATCACATTATACTCGCCAAGCCTACAGCCTGCAACAAAACGATAAGAAAAATCGATTAATGTGTAGTATATGACATCAGAGGTATAAATATACAAAAAATTAACGTTTTTTTAATATTTTTCTTGCTATTTTTACCAAAATTTGTTATTGTAAAAATATGCTAATTCATTTTGTGAGGAGGATGTATAATGACTCAAATAACTTTTGAGAATATTGCCGCTATTATTCCAAACTACAGTATGGTGGGCGATACCACTATGATCATCAAAACAGATGGCAGCAAACAAATTATCGATCATTCGATCCGAACGGTATTAAATCGTTTGGCTGATAGTCGGGCTACGAATCTCATTGCATTAAAACAAAGGGCTAGCTCTGCCACGGAGCAGAGAATCTTTCTACCCCTTGCAATAGCCCCGGACCTTGTCCTATCTGCGGTCAAAGTCCGCACTCCTCGGGTACCAGGAGATACCTGTACAGGGTATTTCAACTTACACGCATTGTCTAGTCTAACGGTCAATAACAATAGACCATATCATACAACGATCAAACTAACCGGCAATACAGAGCTGCCAGTACTCTGGACAATAAGCACTGTCAAAAAGCATCTACAATATGCAAGGCTTGCCATGACCTACACGGCCCATTGTCCAGAAATACCTCCTAGTCTACTACCAATCGCTATAAAAATAGTCGGACTGGTTCATGATATTTTATCTCTCCGCAACGAAAAAGAATGATGTTATTTGGCAATTCTTCGAATCAGTAATTCTTGGCGTTCCTGACGCAGTAGAGCGCAGATGGCAATGATACATTCCTCTGCGCTCATTCGATTGCTCAAATCGAGGATATGCACCACTTTCCCTCGGCAAAGAGCCATGGCATCATGAATCGGTCTTTGGCTACCCCTTACCGTCATGACTTTCATACTCTCCATATTACTTGCTACTCTTTCCAAAATAGCAGCCGTAAAATCATTCGAACTCACATCAACGGCGACAATATCGCACTCTAGCTCGGTATTTTCAATTTCTCGAGCTACATAGCGAAATACATCCTCAATTTGTTCATCCAAATTGCGTATCACGATCAAAAAACTACAACTCGGCATACGTACAAAATGAGGACCAAGCCACCATTGCCATGTGTCATGGATAAAACACCAAATGCCATACATCGACAATGACAATAAGATCACGCTCATCGTGTAGGAAAAAAACAAAATATCCTACCCCCTTTGCTTTGGGATAGGATATTATATGCTGCTGTACCAAAAGTGTGACGATCAGTCTATCGTTACAATCTTATTTTTTATCGCATATAGTACGGCTTGTGTACGATCTGTCACACTAATCTTACGAAAAATATTAGTCAAATGGTTTTTGACCGTTTTCTCACTGAGAAACAACGTTTTGGCAACCTCTTGATTGCTCATTCCCTTACAGACCATTTCTAGGACTTCTATTTCGCGATAGCTAAGACGTTCCTCTTTGGGACGTTCTATTCCTCTTGTTACTTCACTACTTGGGGTATGCTGACGATTAATCGCACCGAATAATTTTTTCGCCAGGCTTGGATAAATAAACGATTCCCCATCATATACAGTACGAATCGCCTTTACCAACATACCAGGTTCAATATCTTTCAGCAAATACCCTACCGCTCCCGCTTTAATGACTTCAATTACATAATTTTCATCATCATGCATCGTCAAAACAATAATCCTAACCTTTTTTTCCTGTTGGGTGACTCGTCGAATGACTTCAAGCCCATTAAATTTGGGCATATTGATATCCAATAAGAGAATATCAGGAACCAGCGTAACCGCTTGCTCTACCGCTTGTTCACCATCACCAGCTTCGCTGATAACCTCAAAATCGGCCTCTAATTCCAATACATTACGTATTCCTTGTCTTAACAATACATGATCATCTGCTATAATAATTTTTATTGGCACTGCATCCACCTCTGTATTACCCGTTCTATATAAATCGGCAAAATCCTGTTAGCCGTAGCAGGATTTTGCCGATTTTTCATTTGCTACCGAGCTCCTTGAGCCTTGGTCCCATTATACGTTTATAGGCCTCCACACCGGGTTGATCAAAGGCATCCACATTGGCCAGTTCGCCTTCATAGGCTACCGATAATGCCAGCATATATAATAGTTCACCCAAATGATAGGCATTGACCTTCGGCATCACAAATGTCGCATTGAAGCGGTTAGCACCAATCAAAGCCTCCGCGTTCGATTGACGAGCGACTTCTAACGCCTGGCTCAAATGCAGGGAAGAAATCTCCGCCAGTTTAGCAGCTGTTGGGAACGCATTTGGAATCACGGCATCGTTTTCCCACTGCCCAACTTTAACAAACTGAACAACTTTATTTTTCTTGCCATCTTGATGCAGTTGCGTCTGGGCATGCATATCAGTCGTACCAACGGCAACAATCGGCGTACGTCCATAAAATACTTCATTGCCCTGGCGATCCGTGCGCTTGCCCAGAGACTCCGCAAGTAACTGCACGTACCACTCTGCTGTGGATTTTAAATAATCTGCATATGGCATGAATACTTCACTATCACGACCATATTTTTCAGCGGCAACAAACTTTAGCGCTGCATTGAGCATCGCTGGATTGTTGTATAACTCCGCTGTTTGGCAAGCCTTATCCATATCCTTAGCCCCTGCCAAGAAACTCTCAATATCCATCCCGATACAAGCGGCCGTTACTAAACCAACCTCAGAAAAAATACTAAATCGTCCACCAATGCCATCCGGCACACTAAACGTCGGCCAACCCTGCTCATCTGCCAGTTTTTTCAGCAGTGTAGACTTCGCTCCCTCAGCAGGATCAGTGACCGCTACGACTTCGATTTCCAGTAGTGGTGCCTGCAGGCGTAACGCTTCATACACAACCATGAAGGTCGACATCGTATCAAGCGTTGCACCCGATTTAGAAATCACCACGAGCGTTACCTTATAAGGCTCAGCGCCATAAATAGCTTTACTACGCGCCTCTACTAGCAAATGTTCAACCATCTCGGCAGTGCGACGAGCATCAATATTGTTACCATTAAAGTATAACTTCGGATAGCCACTACGTTCCTCTCGGCTCTTGTAGTTCCAAAATTCACCACAGTGAACATCAAATAGTACCTTGTTACCCAGATAAGAACCGCCAATCCCGAATGATACTACCGCATCTACCCGATTGCGCAGTGACTCACCAAATGCCTTTAATCTCGCAAGCGAATCGGGAGAATTAAGATTGCCTGCTACTACATAAGGCAACTGGCTAAACAGTACTTTCTCCGGTGTACCATCCTTTGATAAATGCCCCTGTATTTCACCAGTAACTCGCATATGTTCGATCGCCTGATGAGCCGCCGTAAGTTTTGCTTTCAAAGCACTCATATCACTCTCTGTGACTTTGTTATCACCATAAAGATTGGTATAGTCAAAACTAAAACCCGATGCAAGAATCAGACAATGCTGCTCAGTCTTATTCATAGTATTCTCCTTATCTTTATTATTTATCACACATGACGAAGTAAAACTCTTTTACTTTTTATGTACACACTTGTCATCTACTGGCTTGCCACTTACCAATGGTCCGACCGTTTTCAGTAAATATTGCAAAAAATTCTCCCGTAAATCAGAACGCTTTAACGCAAATTCAATCGTCGCTTCCAGGTACCCTTGCTTATCACCCACATCATATCGGCGTCCATCAAAATTATACGCATATACAGACTGTTTCTCTAAAGCCAATGTCCGTATCGCATCGGTTAACTGTATTTCTCCGCCCTGACCAGGAGGAGTGTTTTCTAAAACAGCAAAAATTTCAGGTTGCAAAATATAACGCCCCATGACTGCGAGTCGCGAAGGTGCTTCTTCCACCGATGGTTTTTCGACAAAATCAACAGCTTTCCATAGATTCTCCTTCACTGCTTCCGGCTTTACGATCCCATAACTACACACCTTATTTTGCGGCACTTCTTGTACGCCAAGTACCGTACCAAGGCAGTCGTCATATACACTCATCATCTGTTTTAAACAAGGTACACCAGAATCAATAATATCATCACCAAGCAGCACCGCAAACGGTTCATTACCAACAAACTGCTTGGCGCAAAGAACAGCATGCCCGAGGCCCTTGGCTTCTTTTTGCCTTGTATAATGAATGGTCACATCCGAAATTTCTTCTACCAAATTCAGTAGTTCATATTTACCTTGGGCTTTAAGCATCATTTCTAGCTCCACTGCCCGGTCAAAATGATCCTCAATCGCCCTCTTGTTACGCCCAGTAATGATCAAGATTTCCTCAATCCCAGACTGAATGGCTTCTTCAATAATATACTGAATGGCTGGTTTATCCACAATGGGCAGCATTTCTTTGGGCTGCGCCTTTGTTGCTGGTAAAAAGCGCGTCCCCAAACCTGCTGCCGGAATGACGGCCTTACGAACTGGTCGATTTATTTTAGTCATTATATAATATCCCCCTTTGATTTTCCTTTAGTAAAAAATTATCCTACTGTTGCAATCAGTGCTAAGATTTCCTCGGTCTTTTGCTCCATCAGCTTGGCGTCGCCTCGACTCTCTACATTGAGCCTGAGTAATGGCTCTGTATTCGAAGTACGAACATTAAACCGCCAACTAGGAAACTCAATGCTAAGGCCATCCGTTCGATCAATCACTGCCCCATTACCAGCAAACTGCTGTTCAATCACCGTGAGTACTTTTTTCCCATCGCTCACTTTACGATTGATCTCCCCGCTAACAGGGAATTTTGCGATCCGCGCTGCGACTAGCGCTGACAATGAATTACCCGCTACACAGATATTTTCCGCAACCAATAGCCACGGAATCATACCACTATCGCAGTATGCAAAATCTCTAAAATAATGATGAGCTGACATCTCACCACCATAGATCGCATCTTCCTTACGCATCCGTTCCTTAATAAAAGCATGTCCCGTCTTACAAAGTACCGGTGTTCCACCCGCCTCACTAACGAGTTCTCTAGTATTCCACGTCAAACGAGGGTCATGGATGATCTTAGCCCCTTTGTAGCGACGTAAAAATGCTTCTGCCAAGAACCCTACAATATAGTACCCCTCAATAAATTCTCCCTGTTCATCAAACAAGAAGCAACGATCAAAATCACCATCCCAGGCAATACCAAAATCTGCCCCATGATCCCGAACAGCTTTGGCTGTCGCCTCACGATTTTCAATCAATAACGGATTGGGAATACCATGAGGAAAAGTACCATCCGGCTCATGATGGATCTTGATAAACTCAATAGGCAGTAACCTCTCTAATGCATCAAGCGCCGGTCCTGCGCAGCCATTACCAGCATTCACAACGACCTTCAGCGGCTTTAAATTGCTAACATCCACATAGGTCAATAAATGCTTGGTATACTCTTTCATAGTGTCATACTGAGTATATTGTCCCTTTGCATCACATGTTATAGCCGAAAAATCACCCGTTACTACCAAATCTTCGAGTGCCCGAAGTCCGCTGTCACCACTAATCGGTCTTGATCCCTTACCCACTAGTTTCATCCCATTATAATCCATCGGGTTATGACTAGCAGTCACCATGATGCCCCCGTCAACGCCTAGATGAGCTGTGGCAAAGTACACCATCTCAGTGCCACATAGACCAATATCCACAACATCACAGCCCATGTCCGTAAGGCCACGCAACAAAGCCTTCGTCAAGCTTTCACTTGATAGTCTGACGTCCCTACCAACCACTACACGCTTGGCTCCAAACAGGCTTGCAAAGCTCCAGCCAATACGATACGCCACTTCTTCATTCAATTCATCTGGCACACGTCCACGAATATCATAGGCCTTAAAAGCATCTCTTTTTATTACCATATCTGTTGTCACTTTATTCCGTCCTTTCCCTCATACACTCTATTCTAGCAACTAGTACAATGATGTAGCTATTGATCTTTCTATTCGGCAAAACATCAATGTTATCCTGCCAATAACAGTAAGAAACAATCAATATATTTCCATCCTTGGATGGGATAAGGGGACAGGGAATTTTTCCCTGCCCCCTTATTCTGCAGATTTATGCTCTGCCATATACATCATCAAAACGCACAATATCATCTTCCTCTAAATATTTGCCGTTTTGCACTTCAATAATTTCCAGCGGCAATCGTCCTGGATTTTCTAGGCGATGCTTCGTTGTCATTGGGATAAATACACTCTCATTCTCATGCACCATCGTCACGGTATCACCAACCGTAACCTGCGCCGTACCGCCTGTCACGATCCAGTGCTCACTCCGATGATAATGCATTTGTAAACTCAGCTGCGCACCTTGATTGACGACGATCTTTTTCATCTTATAGCCAGGTCCCTCGCCAAGTACGGTATAGCTCCCCCAAGGGCGATACATCGTCGTATGCTCCTCCGCCTCACGGCGACCTCGTTTCTTGAGTTCACCCACTAGGTCCTTCACTTTTTGCGATTCACCTTTCTTGGCTACGACAATGACATCATCGGTTTCCACTACCAACAAATCTTCCAGTCCAATCCCAGCAATCAAACGACTACGCCCTAAAATCAGCGAATTGGTGCAATCAAATTGCAAGCAGTCCCCCTTTAGCGCATTGCCATCTTTATCTTTCCCCAGCACATCATAAATGGCGTCCCACGAACCGATATCGTTCCAATAAGCCGTTAATGGGATAGTCACTACACGATCCGATTTTTCAGCAATGGCATAATCAATCGAAATATTAGGCATATTCTCAAACTGCAGTTTCATGTCCTCGACACTAGCAGAGGCTAATTCATAAATATCCATTTGATGAGCATTAAGTTCTCCCATCAAACAACCGATTGTCAGTGCAAACATCCCTGAATTCCAGTAGTAATTGCCAGCGGCTACATACTGTTCAGCAGTATCTCGATCCGGCTTTTCACGAAATGATTCCACACTATATCCTGCTCCACAAGGACCACCAGTCTGAATATAACCATAACCCGTTTCCGGTTTATCAGGTTTTATACCAAACGTAACAATTTTATTTTGCGAAGCCATCTCAACAGCTTGTTGCACCGATTTAGCAAATACATCATTCGGACGGATAATATGATCCGATGTCGAAATAAACATCACTTCATCCGATGCGCAGCCGAGTTCATCGAGACAATACCGTGCTGCCAAGGCGATGGCAGGCGCCGTATTACGAGCCACCGGTTCTAATAAAATATGCGCATCGTTTGCGCTGCACTCCGCAAGTTCCGCTTGCACATGATGAATATAATCCTGATTGGTCACGATGACAATATCCGAGGGTTTCACCATCTTCATAAACCTCGTCACCGTCTGCGCCAATAAAGATTTATCAGAATCAATCTTCATAAACTGTTTCGGAAAACAAGTACGGGACAGCGGAAACAAACGAGTCCCACCGCCACCTGCTAAAATTATGATTTTCAAAAAGTATGCCTCCTATTCATTTCTTTCATTTCTTTCATTTCTTCCATTTCTCTATTATACCAATAATATCATAAAAATAAAACAGCTGCAGCCTATGCCACAGCCGTACTTTATTTTATAAGATACTCCGCTAGTGCCTCCTGCCATGAGAGCATGGGATCACCGACTGTCATACGCAGCATATAATTATCCAGCACAGAATGAGCCGGTCGTTTGGCTGGACGCGGGAATTCATCCGTGGTAACGGGTATTACTTTAATATTTTTCCCTGTTAAACGGAAAATTTCACAAGCAAAATCATACCAGGAACACTGTCCTTGACACGTACCATGATACGTACCATATGCATCACTAGCAAGTAGTTTAAAAATGGCTTTCGTTAATTCTACGGTAGAAGTTGGCGTACCAATCTGATCATGCACTACCCGTAATGTATCATTTGTTTCCGCTAATTTAAGCATCGTACCAACAAAATTATTTCCCTCACCATAAAGCCATGCCGTACGAATGATATAGTGCCGCCCCAGTATTTCTTTAACAATCTGTTCACCTTGTAACTTCGTACTTCCATATACACTTTGCGGATTGGTTTGATCACATTCCCGGTACGGCATTTGACTTTGTCCATCAAATACATAATCCGTACTGACATACACCATCCGTGCCCCTGTTGCCAAACATCCGGCCGCAATATTCTGCGCGCCCACCACATTCACACGAAATGCACCATCTGCATCTGATTCCGCGCCATCGACATTGGTATAAGCCGCGCAATGAATCACCGCATCCGGCTTTACATCACGGAAATAAGCTCGAACTGCAACTGCATCCGTAATATCCAGTACATCCGAATCAGTTAAGACCAGTTCATGTTCACTGCCTTGCCTCGCAATCTCTCTGCCCAATTGCCCATTGGCTCCTGTCACCAATATCTTCATGATCTCATCCCTCCATCGCTGGTAAACGCTCAATAGAAACATCTTGCAGCCTTGGATACACCTGATCTTTCTCGGATAAAAGAATATCTTGCAACGGCCACTTTATACCTATATCAGGATCATTCCACATAATTCCACCTTCAGCACTTGGCGTATATACATCCGTACATTTATAGGTAAAATACGTAGTATCACTGAGTACACAAAAACCATGAGCAAATCCAGGCGGAACCCACAATTGACGATGATTTTCTCCCGAAAGCGCTACCCCTGTCCACTGTCCAAATGTCGGTGACCCCACACGTATATCCACCGCTACATCAAACACCTCACCATGCACAACGGACACCAATTTCCCTTGGGTATTGGGTTGTTGATAATGAAGTCCTCTCAGTACCCCACGCGTAGAAAACGATAAATTATCTTGGACAAACGGTCCCTTAATACCAATCGCCTCATACTTTTCCTGTCGCCAAGTTTCCTGAAAAAATCCCCGCGCATCACCAAATACTTTTGGTTCAACAATAAGGACTCCCGGTAAATTTGTCTCTATTACTTTCATATCATTCACTCCCCAGCCAATTGTAATAAATATTGTCCATACCCATTTTTCTTCATCACATCACCTAGTGACCGTAACTCACTCCGAGAAATATACCCCATCCGATAGGCACTTTCTTCGGGACAAGCCACCATCAATCCTTGCCGTTCTTGTATCGTCGCAATATAGTTAGAAGCCTGTAACAACGAATCATGCGTACCCGTATCGAGCCAAGCATAGCCACGACCTAACGTTTCCACCCGAAGTGTTTTTTGTTCTAAATATAAACGATTCAAATCTGTAATTTCCAGTTCTCCGCGAACTGATGGTGTAAGAGATTTAGCAAACTCCACTACACGCTGATCATAAAAATATAGACCCGTAACAGCATAATGAGACTTTGGCTCTTGCGGTTTTTCCTCTAGGCTCACAGCCTGTCCATCATCAGCAAACTCAACGACCCCATAACGCTTAGGATCTTTCACCCAATATGCAAATACCGTTGCTCCGCTCTCATGTTGAGCCGCCTGTTGCAATTTTTTACTAAACCCATAGCCATAGAAAATATTATCACCAAGTACTAGGGCGCAACGATCATTGCCAATAAACTCTTCCCCAATAATAAAAGCCTGCGCTAATCCATCCGGACTCGGCTGCACAGCATATGATAGCCTAATCCCCCACTGCTCACCAGTACCAAGTAAACTTTGAAAGCACTGTTGCTCATGAGGAGTAGTAATGACCAAAATATCACGAATCCCTGCGAGCATCAACGTCGTCAACGGATAGTAAATCATCGGTTTATCATATACCGGCACCAGTTGCTTGCTAATTGATTTTGTGATCGGATAAAGACGAGTACCAGACCCACCTGCTAGTATGATTCCCTTCGTCACTGCCATGATGCGCCCTCCTTATTCCCAATCCCTAAGCGTTCACGACGATAGCTACCATCGGTTACTCGTTTGCACCAATCGGCATTCTGCAAATACCACTCTACCGTTTTGATAATCCCTGTTTCAAACGTTTCAGTTGGCACCCAACCTAGTTCTTTTTGAATCTTCGATGCATCAATTGCATACCTTAGATCATGACCTGGACGATCTTTTACAAAAGTAATCTGTTCGCGATAGGATACTCCATCAGCGCGAGGACTTTTTGCATCCAAAACATCGCACAACGTATGGACAATACTCAGATTCGTCTTCTCGTTATGTCCACCCACATTATATTTTTCACCTGGAACCCCTTTGGTTAGCACTGTCAAAATGGCACGGCAATGATCTTCAACATAGAGCCAGTCCCGTACATTCTGCCCTGTACCATAGACAGGAAGTGATTTTTCATCGAGTGCATTAAGAATCATCAGCGGAATTAACTTTTCAGGAAAATGATACGGCCCGTAATTATTAGAGCAATTCGTCATTAAAACAGGTAAACCATACGTATGATAGTAAGCCCGCACTAAATGATCAGAAGATGCCTTAGATGCCGAATACGGGGAATTCGGTGCATAAGGTGTTTCTTCTGTAAAATAACCAGTCTCACCAAGTGAACCATATACCTCATCAGTAGAAACATGTAAAAATCGAAACCGATTCTTAGCCTCTTCCGCAAGATTACTCCAGTACTTTCTCGAACCTTCTAATAAGGAAAAAGTTCCATTAATATTCGTTTGAATAAAAGGTGCAGGGCTATCAATCGAGCGATCCACATGCGACTCCGCTGCAAAATGAGCGATCACATCCGGTTGGTATTCACTAAAAACCTTCTCAACTAAAGACGAATCACAAATATCACCATGAATAAAGGTATAACGAGGATCATTTTCTATATCTCGCAGTGAATCTAAATTTCCTGCATATGTTAGCTTATCTAAGTTCATAATATGTATATTGTTATTTTGTAACGCAATGCGAATAAAATTACTACCAATAAAGCCGGCTCCGCCAGTAACAAGTATTTTCATAATCAACCCCCATATCAATAAATCTTCTATATTGTAACAAAAATAATGCAAAAATAAAACAGTCACAGTAAAAACCGCGACTGTTAAAATATTATCGTCCCTCAAACCACGTATATGTCTGCTCAATACCATCTCTAAGCGAAGTCTTAGCCTGCCAACCTAGTGCACTCAATTTGCTCACATCAAGGCGTTTTACTGGTGTACCATCTGGCTTACTAGCATCATATACAATTTGGCCTTTAAACCCAGTAACATCAGCTATCATACTTGACAATTCAGCTATCGTTACATCACTACCTGTACCAATATTAACAATCTCACGATCACTGTAGTTTTGCATCAAGAAATAGCAGGCCTCTGCCATATCATCTACACATAGAAACTCACGTCGCGGCTTACCGCTGCCCCACACAGTAACCGATGGACTACTTTGCTCTTTGGCCTCATGAAACTTACGAAGTAAAGCAGGAAGAACATGCGAAGTTTCTAAATCAAAATTATCGTTAATACCATATAAATTAGTTGGCATCACGGATATAAAATCATCGCCATACTGCTGGCGATATGCCTGACACATCTTAATCCCAGCGATCTTAGCAATTGCATAGGACTCATTCGTCGGTTCTAATTCACCAGTCAGTAGATATTCTTCTTTTAATGGTTGTGGTGCAAACTTGGGGTAAATACATGAGCTTCCTAAAAACATCAACTTCGTCACACCATACTGATGTGCAGCCTGAATCACATTATTTTGAATTAACAGGTTATCATAAATAAACTCGGCAGGATAAGTATTATTAGCATGAATCCCGCCAACCTTCGCTGCTGCTAAGAAAACAAATTCCGGACGTTCTGCACTAAAGAATTCATTCACTAACACCTGGTTGCGCAAATCAAGCTCTTTACTTGTCCGCTCAATAATATTAGTATATCCTTCATTTCGTAATCTTCGAACAATGGCCGAACCAACCAATCCTCGACTGCCTGCTACATAAATTTTAGCATTGATATCCATGACTATCCCTCCTGATATTTTAAAGACACCGTCTAAACTACTCATTAAAAGAATTTACACGATATCCATGTTCTTTGCACAATACATCACGTTCAGCTGCTTTTAAATCCTCTTCCACCATCATGCAAACCAGTTGTTGTAATGTGGTCTTAGGTGTCCATCCCAGCTTTTCTTTCGCTTTAGTTGGATCGCCCAACAGCAATTCCACTTCTGTCGGGCGGAAATAACGAGGATCAACCTGCACTAGTACATCACCTGTAGCTGCATCCATCCCTTTTTCATCCACGCCGTTTCCCTGCCACACCATATCAATACCAACATGTTTAAATGCCAATTCAACAAACTCACGTACAGTATGCATTTCACCAGTAGCAATGACAAAATCCTCTGCCTGTTCTTGCTGCAATATCATCCACATCGCTTTTACATAATCGCCAGCATAACCCCAGTCCCGTTTGGAATCTAAATTCCCCAAATATAGATTTTTCTGTAGTCCTAGTTTAACGCGAGCGACTGCCCTAGTAATCTTTCGCGTAACAAAGGTTTCACCGCGAATTGGCGACTCATGATTAAACAAGATACCGTTACATGCATATATACCATAAGCTTCACGATAATTTACAGTAATCCAATAGCCATACATCTTCGCTACTGCATAAGGACTGCGTGGATAAAAAGGCGTAGTTTCTTTCTGTGGTGTTTCTTGTACCAAACCATATAATTCGCTAGTAGACGCTTGATAAAATTTAGTCTTCTTCTCTAAACCTAAAATACGAATGGCTTCTAAAATTCTCAGCGTACCAATCCCATCAGCATTAGCTGTATATTCAGGCGTATCAAATGAAACCTGTACATGACTCATTGCAGCCAGATTATAAATTTCGTCAGGCTGTACCTGCTGAATAATACGGATTAAATTAGTTGAGTCAGTAAGATCACCATAATGCATGAAAAATTTTACATCGTCTTCATGCACATCTTTATATAAGTGATCAATTCGAGCTGTATTGAAAAGTGAACTACGGCGCTTAATGCCGTGTACAATATAACCTTTCTTCAGTAAAAACTCTGCTAAATAAGCTCCATCCTGACCGGTAATACCGGTAATTAAGGCTACCTTGCTCATTTTATCATTTGATTTCATCAACTATCACTCCTATTTTTATTTGATATCGATTCTACCATTTCATCAATCCCTACAATACAAATCCCTTGTATATACTTTATCTGCCACATCTTTCATATCATCTGACATCCTGTTTACTACAATCACATCGGATATCTTCTTGAATTCCACTAAATCTCTAATGACTCTTGAATTATAAAAATAATCTTCCTTTAATGCAGGTTCATAAACGACCACTTCAATCCCTTTGGCCTTCATGCGCTTCATGACTCCTTGAATGGATGATTGTCTAAAGTTATCTGAATTTGTTTTCATGGTTAATCGATAAATACCTACGATATTAGGTTTTCTGGATAATATCATATCTGCGATATGGTCTTTTCTCGTTCTATTAGCATCGACAATGGCCGCCATGATATTATTGGGCACATCCGCATAGTTTGCTAATAGTTGTTTTGTATCCTTGGGCAAGCAATACCCACCATAACCAAAGGATGGATTGTTATAATGACTTCCAATACGAGGGTCTAGACATACCCCTTCTATGATTTGCTGCGCATTTAATCCCCTTACCTCTGCATAGGTATCCAGCTCATTAAAGTACGCCACTCGCATAGCTAGATATGTATTAGCAAACAGTTTGATTGCCTCGGCTTCTGTGGAATTAGTAAATAATACTGGTATATCTTCTTTAATGGCTCCTTGTATGAACAAATCTGCAAACATTTTTGCTCTTTCCGATTGTTCTCCTACAATAATACGTGAAGGATATAAATTATCGTATAAAGCTTTTCCTTCCCTTAAGAACTCTGGTGAAAAAATAATATTATCTGTTTCAAACATCTTTCTTACTTTCTCAGTATACCCCACTGGAACTGTTGATTTTATGATCATAACTGCATTTGGATTAATTGACAATACATTGGCTATAACAGCTTCAACAGTCCTCGTATTAAAATAATTCTTATCTGCATCGTAATTAGTCGGAGTAGCGATAATAACATAATCTGCATCTTTATAAGCTGCATAAATATCCGTTGTTGCCGTTAAATTTAAATCCCTTGTTGCTAAATATTCTTCAAGTTCTTTATCACAGATCGGTGATTTGCGTTTATTAATCATATCCACTTTTTCTTGGATAATATCAAGTGCTATTACTTCGTTATGTTGTGCCAGTAATACGACATTGGATAAACCGACGTAGCCAGATCCAGCTATTGTGATTTTCATTTTGCAACCCCTTTCATGTCAATGGAGTATATAGTTAACGTCCTAATCTTTCATTTTACATTAAAATCTACTCTACCAAATTCAGACATGCAATACCTATTCCAAGCCTTTTTTCGGTGTATCTCTTAGCTAAACAACCTAACAAAAATTGATCATACGTCCGTCTTAGGCTATGAGTCAATACAACACTACATCTTTCTTAGCAGTCTATAAATCTTCATGTACTATCAGCAACCTGTTCAAACGAAACTATTTTGGATTCTCAGCCCAATTTGACTTTGGCTTTGCCAGGATCTCCTAAAAGCAAATTAATTTCTGTCGGACAGAAACAACGTGGATCAACTTCGACTATAATTTCGTCGTTGGCTTTATTTAATCCTTGTTCCTATACTCCACGACCTTGACAAATCTCCATTTTTGTTTTGCATCTAGGCAAATCTCTTACCAATAACAAAGGTTTAGCCCCACAGTGGCGATCATGATTGAATCATATCCCATTGCAAGCGTATATTCCACACGTTTCGCAATTTATTATATAACTTATGGAGAGCAGTGTTTTATATTCTTCTTATATGTTATTACTTTATTGAATTCTATAATAATCGTTATAATAAAACACCCCATTAATTTAGTGAAGATTTTAATCGCTCCGCTGATTGGCATTCCACTGTTAATAAGAAATATAACAATAGCATTTGGTATATATCCAGTAAGTGGATAAAAATAGAATGAATTAGCACCAACATAACTTAATATTCCTGAGACCTTCCACCTTTTTATATACCTAGACACTCCTATTACACAATAAATACCGCAAAGGGCCACAAGATAAGTCCAAACAATATCGAAGGCACGATTGCTGTTAAAATCAAGAACGCCCCCATTGAGTTTGATTATTATTACCGAACCTACAATGCTAACAATTGCTGCTCCAATGAAAGGTAGAAGTTTCAACCCTGTACGGTATACCCCTGCTTTATTTGCCCAATAACCAATTGAATAAAAACCTAATGCATACAACGATGGAGCAATTTTAAACAATGAGCCTATTCTCAAAACATTTCCAATATAGCCAATAATTACGCATATTCCAATAAGTATATACAATATCATAGCATTTTTACAAATATGGCAGAGCAACAGGAAAATAGTATCCACAAGAAACAATGAGAAAAAAAACCAAAGGATGTCATTCCCACCCTGCCCAGTTACTATACCAATAAGGCTTTTTATCAAAAATTCTTTTCCAAGATCCAGGATTAAATAATCTGACAAGATAAACATTACTGAATAGACTATATATGGAATTATTAAATGTTTTACTTTTTTTAGAATAAACTCTTTTAATGCCAACTGCTTTGGCTTAACAAAATATCCAGACAAATAGAAGAACAATGGCATATGAAACGAAAAAATCCAAAGTCTTATGTTCTCTGGGATACTAGGCATGTGTCCCATAACAACAAAAATTATTCCAATTCCTTTTGCTATATCTACCCATTCTATACGATTGTTTTTCATCTCTGTATTCATATGTCCTTCCCCTCTTTATGCCCTTGAAACCCATCTATTAGAAATAACACAACCAATCTTTTCTATAATCAAAGATATCATTTTTTTATTAAACATAATAAATAGAATAATTGCTGTGACAATATTTAACCACCGAAAATAATAATTTACATCAATATATACGAAAGCTAGAAAATACGCATAAACCAGCCAAAATAAATAAACCTTTTTGCCAAAATCAAATTTAACGTTTTTGCTTAATTTTCTCTTTCTTAAAACACATACGACCATATTAGAAATCAACGTTGATATAGCCGCTGCAAATAGACCAATAAAATTTATTAATATAACGTGAATAACGACATTCACAACCGCACCAATAACTGTAGTATAGCCATTAGATTTCGGTTCTTTAAAGCTAATCATAATTCCACCATAATACTGAGCAATAGATGAAAATACTGTTGCAGTTAACAGAATTGGCGTGTACATATACCCATCGTGATACTTTACGTCAAATATATAATCAAATAAAATAAAGTTTACACTTAGTACACAACAGCATATTGTTAATAACATTCTTAATGAGTTCTTATATACAGAATTATAATAGGCATCACGATCCTGCGCATTTACAACTTCTGAAGCGGAGTCCTGCCACGATATATTAAACATTCCAAATACAGAGGCACAAACTGATGGAATTTTATACGCAATCGCATAAATACCGTTTGAAGCAGTACCAAGAAATACACTAATTATCCATCGATCAGAAGCATTCATCACCCACCAAGATAAATTATTAGGAATAAGAGGCAATGAATACTCAATCATTCTTTTCATTTCTTGTAATTTAATACAACTCAATGAAAAATACTTATAGTACTTTGAAGAAACTAAAATTAATATATCTCCAACTATATATCCCACTGCGTAACCTAAAACAATACCATGTACTCCATAGTTTAGCATTCTTACAAATACAGTTACAGCAATAGCAATAAAAATAGCCGTAATTGCACTACAAAATGAATAGATATTTAGTTTTTTTATCCCTCTCAAGAAAGACTGACAATAACTATTAAGTACTTGCCCTAAAAGTAAAAAATAGAACGATATCAATATCCATCTGTGTGTAATACATAGAGCAATGGCAATGGCAACTGTAAAAACAAACATACCAATGCAGACTATTGCCAGCCCATTTGATATATATATTTTTTTTTCTTCCAATTTATCAACATCAATTGAAAACCTGAATAACGCTTCACCACTCGCTAAATTCACAATTGGAAGTAACATCGAAACGTATGTTACGAATAAATCAAATGTTCCATATTCTTCAGCAGATAACCATGCGCTGAAGAGTGGCACCATTAAAAATTGAAGTAAATTTATCAATAGGACGCCAATTGACAATAGCATTGTGTTCTTTGCTAAACGGTTACTATTTTTTACATTCATACTTTTCACCTTATATACTATTTTTAAATTTTCGTAAAATTTTCTTAATACGTTTAGCAAGCGAAATTAATCGATATGGTTCTTTATAATCTCGACCCACATTAATCTCAAACCTCTTCCCATTCACGATTAGTTCCCTATTATTATTGTCAAACTCAATACAAGGTAATAACTTAATCACATCCGCAATTGTATCGATTGTTTTTTGTGCTCCATAAACTGCACTAACTAAAAAATATTGTCCCGGTTCCAGCTCCCACTTGAGACATGGTATGGTACTCCTAGAATAAAGTGCATTTGTACCAGGTGCCGCAAAATTCACAACCGGTTCTCCATTACCAAAAACAGAAACTATAACAACATCCTTGCTTTCATTTGAAACAAATAAAATCCCATTCTTCGTCTCATATTTTGATTCATTGTCAATACTATATCCACAATCCACTAGAATAATGGGAATTTCTGTTTTCACTTTATGGATACGAATATGCCACGGTGCTCCAGGTATTATTGATGAATTTACCTTTACCCCCTCTATCGGTTTCCATATAGATACCTGCATCTGATTCGCAGGCACAGTGATATAATCATGTCGTGCTACGTAATCTTCACCATTAAAACTAATTGCCATATTTGAATCGCATGCTAAGTTTTCTAATCCATTATACGATTTTGATATGTTAAATCCAAATAAAGTTGAATATACAAATTTTTCATATTTACATTCTGTATGTCCAAACTTATTTTTGCTAAACTGTCCATTTACAAAAGCATACACATCACCTTGAAATCTGCAAATCGACATTTTTGCTTTCGGGATATCACAATAAGCTTCAAGTTTGGGTAATGGTAATTCCTCTTTTATAAAAAAGCTATTATCGTCTGAACATAGTAGCATAGCAAATGCTTTTAGTGCCCAATACCCAGACCCCGTCGCATTATATGTTTCAGTAAAAGCCTGATTAGGATAAGCGTACCCAAGCGTTAAAAAACCCTCTTGAGTAAATATATTTTGTTCCATCCACCACCTTAAATTTCTGTTAATTATCCCTTTGATATAACCCACTTCAAAATGCTCTGGATTAACTGTCACATATGCTGACCAAAACGAACATTGAGCGAATTTATATGTTAAGCTTCTTCCAAAAGGTAAGGCGGCTCCAGAATCAGAAAACCAATATATGAATGATTTTGAAAATTCTTTTGAACGCTCTTTAATTATTGAAATTCTTTCTGGATTTTCAATATACCTTGCATATAACAATGAATAATAATGAATTGCAAATGATACATAATAATCTCTTTGATTCGTTATCCCATCCGAATACCAGCCATTACCAAGATACATTTTCTCCATCTCAACAAACGCCTTATCTATTTTATTCTGAGAGTATGAGAAACCCAAAGCCTTCAAAAATTCATTAACAAGAATTACAAAAAAAATCCAATTATTATTACTTACATTTACTTGATTGATCTGTAATAACCACTTTACAATATTGTCTTTTTCATTCTGGTCTAGCTCTTCGTTAAAAAAGACAACATTCCGATACATGAAAAATGATATCGGGAGCATTTCCACAATCCGTTGATCATAATCTAAAACTGTGCCCCAGTATTCTGAATGATTTGGATTAGTACCATTAGCTATCATACGCAGTGCTATTTTTTTTATTTTATCGGTAATATTATTACCTTCTACATATGCAAGTCCCCACAAAATCCTAGCAAATGTCTCAAGACCGATAACCCGATCACTGTACCGTGCTGCATAATAAACAGGGAGTTCAATTATTGCTTTTTTAGTGTCAAAATAACAGAATGTGGGAGAGATTATCTTTAACAACAGCTCATTATAATCCTTTTTACTGGATAGTTTCAAGCTCATCCTATTTCCTCTTTTCTTCAGCAATCTAACCTAATCATCTTCTGTATTTTTCGATACATTTGCAAAAGCATTCCGTATTTTTTGAGTTTAGACTTAGCAATATATATTTCATATTTTCTGCCTACCAATGAATTCACTGCTTTTGTAAACCCAAATTTTCTATATCTCACCCGAAATTCCTCGACATTTTTATTTTTCATAGTAGGTGAAAGTAAACGTGGGTTTTCTTTACAAGCCTCATCAAGAGTATGCTCTTCAATTAGTAATACATCTTTATATTCCTGTATCAGTTTCTCCCCCTTTTCTGTCGTTGTCATTATAAGAGAAACACCTTTTTTTCTCTCTTCCATGTTAAAAATTCTGCTGTTTTCTAATCCCCAAAAATCACCAATTGTTATATCGCCAACTCTCATTTTTTGTGCAAATTGACAATGAAAGCAGCTTTCTCGTAAACTCAGATGTTCATCAAAGGCTCTAAAATAAACGCTATGCCAGCGTTTTTCTTCAAATACCGTTTTCTCATTAAAATTCAATACTGTTCCATATATCTCATTATTACGAAATTTCATATCATCTACCCTTCCAGAATAAATACTGGAAATGTAATCCTTCATATACTTTGTCGAAGGGACACCACCGCATACAAAACTCATCGCCGTAAGATTCTGTGACTTTAAGCCCATAAAATTCAAAATACCTGCAACTTGGCATGGCGTTCCAATAAACAACACTTGTTTGCCTCGCTCAATTTCATTTTTTACCTGCTTAAATACATCCCCCAACTTACTTTGAACATATTTTGTACCTTGAAAGCATTTTAATTGATCAATTCTATCCGCCTTTTTATATATAAGGTTCAATTCTTTATCAAAGGTACATCCAAATACTACACCATTACGTAAAATAAATTCTCTGCTGATAGCTGTAGCGATCCCCCCCGATGTCGAAGTGTTCCTTATTTCTTCTTCTTTACTGCATCCTGCATATATATGCTTAGGTAGGCGAAATTCTGGCTTGGAATTATTAATACATACTCTTTTACAGGAACCACAGTTTATACAACTTTTGCTGTTAATTTGTGGATATTCAAAACCAAATTCATCGCAAATCATAGTTATAGCTTCAAACCCGCAAGCGTATTGGCAAGCACCGCAACCAGTACATGCATTACTGTCACATATCATTTTTTCCTCCTATCGAAACTATTATATTTTTAACAACTTTATTCTTATAATTTTTATCAATATTTTGATAATATACTTATAGTCAAAAATTCTTGAATCATAATACCACCTAGTCAAATCGAAGTCCTTATAAAATTTATTAGTTTCAATGATACTCGTATCATATAAAAAAATGTCCTGTCCATCTAAATTATAAATAATATTCATTTCATGAGGGCGTAGCTCTAGGGCATATGATCTTACAATCTTATAATTCACTTTTTTTGAAGTCACTAAATATCTTTTTTGAGGATTATCGGTCTTTCCGCCATACAAATTAACTGATAATTGATCATCCCTTATCCCAATTGCATCTCCTAACCTTTGCCTTTCAAAAAAGGCATCATAGTAAACAGCAGATTCATCACCATATTGTGCAAAAGCAAAGTAATTCGTTGAGTCATATTGCATAGGCACTTGATATACGGTTGTTTTCACAGTACAATGTTGCCCAAGTTCAACAAAATTAGTTGTAAAAGAAAAATATGGATAAACAAAGAATTTATTTTCTGCTATGCAATATTTAATATGATACTTCAGCCATGAACTTTTAGGCCACGATATAATGTGACTTGGTGTATCTAAACCCTCCTCGATTTCTCCATTGTTAAATTCATACCACTTACGAAAAGCATCCCACTGTTTTGGCATCCAAATTTGCCCCCAAGATTGGGCATATTGCAAAAAATAAGTGTCATATCTACGTTTTTCAGGCGTAAAAGATCGGCAATTATATTCGCTCCAAAAATGACTATATAACGATATACCCGCTATGTTTTCGTCATCCTTATAAAACTCTACTGCGGCTTTCATAAAGGTAAAAAATGTTGGTGCAACAAAAATATCATCTTCAAAAATCGCAAGAGCATCATAGTTGCCACTATCGATATAATCTCCACAAGTTAAAACATGTCTACGCAGTCCTAAACGTTCTGGGTATGTCTTGATATATTTTCTTCCATGTTGCCATTCAAAACGCTCTGCATATCTTTCTACTATATCGGAACCACAATTATCAAGACTTATGATTAAATCAACCTTTTCTCCGCCATAGTCTGCGTCCTTTAAAGATCCTAATAACCTTTTTAAACTATCGACACGGTTATATCCAATTACAACGAGACCGTACATATTTATCTCCTCTTTAAATAATCTTAAAATACTTTTATGCAATAAGTGATTGTTTTTTCTTTTTTTAAGAGATTTTTAATTCTAGTTGTGTAATATCTGTGTATTTCAGCAAACTCAGTATTTTTAGCCACTAGCGGCATAACCATTTGGAACAATACTACCCTCAAACGACTCTGTATATTCTACACCTATCAATATTACATCCTTTTTAAATCATCGATCTACCCATTTAAACTTGTAAAACCCTCTACATTGTTTTCAAGCTTAAACACTTTACCAAGTTCTACACCACTCCAGTCAAGTACTTAAGCATAATGCAACTCGCTGGCAATATCAATTCCGATTATAATGCTTGTTTTCTGATACTTGATTTATCTTTTCATTTTGAGTAAAACTCATTTAGATAACCTCCGTTATTTTTGTTCGGTTTCTGTTGATCAACAGTCCTTTCAAAATTCAACGTGAGGTCTTCTTTTTTGCAAAGTTTAAATATTTATTATAAGAATGCTCCTCATAACTTATAATAAATATTTAAACTTTTTATTTTCCTTTTCCAGAAAGACACCAAATAAGCTAAAAATCAACATTAACAATAACCCTGTTTCAGCTATTGAAGGAAACATAATAGTATAAAAACAATATAAATCTATTTGAATAAGTAGCAATGCAGAAAAAAACGATTTGTTTTTCTTAAAATTTTGATATACTTTTGCCATCACTAAACCGATTAGAAAACAGAATATAATCCCACCAATTCTTCCATAATCAAAAATTAAGAATGTAAAAAACGTTTTCCATCCCACAGGCATCGCTTGCTGACTACTCATATACTGACGAACATAATCCATTTTTTCTTCAACTGAATATGTGGTTAACCCCAAAGAGTCAAATCTACGATCAATGAAAGGCATTGAATATAACCCCCAAAAGGGACCTATATCGTCAATATCCCAAAATACCGTAAACCCAGCTATTTGATGTGTAAAATATACTATCGCTTCAGCTATTGCATCAACTAAAAATCCCGGTAAAAATTTAAGGATTTCCATAATTGAATCATCAAAGCTACAACCAAAATAGTACTCCAAGACTTCCAGCTTACTAGTAGAAATGCCACCACTATTTCTGACCACAGCAACATATAAACAATATCCAATTGCTAAAACAATCAAAATACCTACCTTTCTTCTCATTTTTTTCTTATCTCTTTTATATTGTCTTTCTGTCGCTTTTTCCCTCGGATAAACATATCCTTTAATTGTAACTACAGCTATCATTATTAAAGCGATTTGGAATACCACTTGACGCCCAGCAGATAAAATTGAATATGAACTATATAATCCGGCAGTAATAATCCAAAGTGTACGTTGTGAAGTTGTAGCACGATTCCATAATAGTACTAGTGCTGGTAGCGCAATCAAAGAACCCCAAGATAATATATTTCCTATTTGCGAGAATGCCGTTGCTTCTTTGTTAACATATTGCTCTCGCATTATATATAGTTGCGATATATCAATCCCTGTAATAAACAGCATTTCAATTATAAATAGTACTGACCCGATTATGCCTATAATGCTCAAAAAATCTATTATTTTTATAACATTTTCTCCATTATTATTAGGACTTATCAAAGCTGTATTACTGACTGATTCTGTTCTATATATTTTAACTCGCTTACCAAACCAAAATCCGAAAAAAATCATCGTTAAGCCCATAATTAAATAAAGGATTGGAGCCGCTTGGTCTGTTTTTTGAGAATATGTAATGAAACTTGAATATTGCATTACAAACATAAATGACCAAGGTAATGCAATGTAGATTACTGGTGAAATATTATCGTTTCTGTTCTTTAATATGAAAATCACAATTAACAAATATGGTATAACTGTATATGCATTAGCAAATATAAACGTTATTATAAATGCAATAAATAAAATAATAATCAGAGGAGATATCCCTAATACTCTATTTTCTTTCATGCTCATTGTATTCTCCACTCGTAAAAAAAAGCCTTCTAAATAAAATCGGCTTTTTTTATATTTTTTAACAATTTGCTTAGTAAAAATAACTTAATATTTCGTAAGTAGATACGTATTCAAATAGTTATTCTTCCCAAAGTCCATAATCAAACCTTCACTTAGTTAAACATATCAGTAACTTTTTTCATTTGAATATTCCAATCATACTGCTTTGCTAATTCACGGTTAGCTGTAAAGTATATATTCGATAAATCTCTATAATTACTTTTTACATAATCAAGTTTTCTTTGTAGATCACCCGCTGTTCCGTCATAAAATATAATATTATTTAAGAAATCTTCATTTCCAGGAAACCTCGTTGAAAGAATGATTCTCCCAGTAGCTAAATAATCTAAAATCTTTGAAGGAAAATTATTCTTATTCTGATCTAATCTCATATTCCGAGGATTAATCAAGATATTAGCCTTTTTCAACCACTCTAAGTATTCTACTTGGTCGACAAATCCTAAGTACACAATTCTATCGTCATTCTGCGCAACCGTTTTTACAATATTCTCAAGATAGCCCTTCCCGCTTATAATAAACCTAACATTCTTATCTTTGTTTTTGGTAATCATCTCTAATAATATATCTACCCCCGTAACATCTGACAACAAACCTGCATACATCACATTCACAAAGCTATCTTGAAATTTTGGTACTTTAAAATTAATATAATCGGAGTTCTTTATACCCCCGTAAAGTATATTATGTTTTACGCTTCTATTCATTCTTATATTTGGTTGTTTCGCAAGTGTAACTATCCTATGAAAAATTCTAAACTCTCTTTCACATAAACGTGCTAAAATTTTTTTTGCTATATTTGATTCTTCCTTCGCTGGTGTATGATCTGCCAAAAGAAGCAAGCATTTTCCTCCTCGTCTTTCAATTTTCTTACATAATCCAATATAGTAATATGCCATATTGTAGAAAATCACACAAGTCTCAGAATCTACTAATTCCAGTACCTTCCTTTGGTACTCAATTACTGATGCGATAATAGTTTTATCTTTGAATACTAAGAAATTATCTCCCTCATAATGACTTGCAATCTCTGAATGAAAATCACTTATAACTTGATACGTTAAATAAACTGCAAAAATAACATTTGCTCCCATTTCACGCCCTGCCAGTAGCATATTATTAATAAACTTTCCTGCCGCCGGAGATGCACCTTCAATCATTCTCTCAACTTCTACATCAAGAGCAGGAGCACATATAATCAATTTCATTTTCTAATTCCTCCGAGCAATGATTTCTTCAATAATTTCGATATGCCGTATCGCCATCTTTTCAATTGTATATTGCCTTGCTTTTTTGTGAACTAGTGTAATATCAAATAATTGATTATCAAATGGTAATTTTCGAAGTTCATCTCTAATAGCTTTAACATCTTCAGTAGCCACTACTTTACCAATTGAATCATTAAGAATTTCAACCCCAGCACCACACTTATTTGTAGTTATGACTGGCAATCCGTAAGAAATAGCTTCATTGATTACGAGGCCCCAAATATCTTCTCTGGTAGGAAGGACAAATAAATCTGCTGCCTTATAGTATTCTGAGATAGCTTCTTTCTTCATAAAATCTACAAAATGAACATTAGTTAACTTTTTCTCTTTTTGTATTTTTAAGTATTCCTCAGTGGGTTGTCCACCAACTATATAAACACCGATGCTTTTATCCAAGCCATCACAAGCGTTAAGCAAAATATCAATCCCCTTCCGAGGTATAAACTGACCAACAGAAAGAACAATTTTTCTTTCTGACATATTCAATTTTTTTTTATAGAAATGTTTCTCTTCTTCGGTTAAAGCTTGACTGATAATCTCTTCTTCTCTGACTGATGTAAATGGATAAACAAAAATCCTGTCTTGTTTTGCGCCATAATACTGTAAATACTCAGATGCCATTTTCCCAGAACTCAACCATGCACTAGCTGCTCCTATAAAATAACATTTAATTTTATACTTAAACCAATTATCGTTCTTCTTCATCCCACCATCTGTGTTTAAAATGAAAGGGATTTTATGTTTCTTCATATAATGAATTGCAACCATAGCAGTTGGTGTATGGTAAACACCAAGAATTATTGCATCCCACTTTTTTGACAAATATTTTTTAATTCCCAATGAAAAGACCCCGTCAGTACCTATAGCCCTTCCTTTCAATACAATATAATTAAAGCCTAATTTGTTACCAGCTATCCACGCTGGATCTCTATCACTCGCATTTTCACGTTCAAATATCGCAAATAAGTTACAATGTTTTGATAACTGATTTAAAAAATCAATTCTATATGGAGACATTATATTTGTAATGAATAATATTCGCATTACTTCAACATCTCCTTATATAATTCAACATACTTTTTATACTGACTATTTGCCTCATAATCGCGTGCTCTTTCGAGCAAAAATCGTACATTACTTTTTTCATGTATGACATTCTCAACTTGAGCAACTACTGTATCAAGGTCGTGTGCTTTTACTATAAGACCACAATTCTCATCAACAACTTCTGGTAGTGCAGTTTCATCATAAACAATTACTGGTGTACCACATGCCATCGCTTCAACAGTAGTAAGACCAAATGTTTCCTCTACACTAGCATTAAAAAACACATCTGCTGCCGTATACAATCCAGCTAAATCCTGTATACTGTTTATTCTTGATATACCAATCATATTATCTGGTAGTAACGCTTTCTCCTTATCATTAACTCCTACAACAATAATTTTATATCTATTATCTAGCATCTGAGAAAGCTTAATAAAGTCATTTAATCCTTTACGAGCCCAAGTACTAGCTGCACCTAAAATAATAATTTTATCCCACAAATCATACTTCTCACGTAAGTCACTCTCTGTCGGGCAAAACGACTTAAGATCTATACCATTATAAATGACCTTAAGAGGATATTCTTTCATAAACGATTGTCTGATCTCACCAGCAAGCCACTTAGAAACAGCCACAATCGTCATATTCTTCATACCTGTAAACAGCTCTTTTTTCCTCTGATAATTCCATTTGGAATTATCAAAAAGAATGCTAGCCGGATAAACATCTTTCTGTACGCAATTATAGCACCCACTTTTCCAACGATAGCATTGAACCATACTATAATGACAACAATGACCTGTATATGACCAGCAGTCATGGAGTGTCCAAATGACTGGTTTACCATAGGATTTTAAAAAATTGAAAAGAACCTCTATATTCAAATAATATCCATGAATGTTATGTAACTGAACAACATCTGGATTATAATCTTTTATTTCCTTAATAAGTTTCTTTGTGACCTCCTCCGAGTAAAACCCTGTTTTATCAGTAATTCTAGTCATGAGCCCATGAATCTTCACATCCCAATCAGATCCTATTTTAATATAAGAAACATCGTCTGCAATACTGTTTCTAGCAAATGCAACAATGCCCTCATGTCCTTCAGACACAAGTGTACGGTATAAATCTACCGCAATACGTCCTGTACTTAAATTTCCAAAGCTATTAATCTGAAGAACTTTCATTATATTCCCCCCATTTCATTTGACAACATTACATTTTTTTATAAATCTGGTAGAATTGCCTGCAACGACTGAGTTATCTCCAAACTTACCACAGCTCCAGCACCGACTACACATCCATGACCTAACACTGTTCCCTTAAGGATTATCGTGTTACAACCAATAAAACAATTTTCTCCTATATATATAGATTTTGTTGGAATTAGTTCATTAATATCAGGACTAGTCTCGTCCTGCATCATCCGATTTCGTTCATCCCATTCAACAGCATGTAAATCCTTGTCAATTATTTTAGAATTACCGCCAATGCAGGTATTATCCCCAATATATTAAACTCGTCCACCACAAATTAATCCATACAATTGTTTTTTTAGATGAAGTCCTCTCGCAATAATGTAAATGATCCCCAATGTTATAACTGGCGCAAGTAAGTAACTTCCAATAATCCATACTTCATCATATCCTTGCCCGCTAAATCTTAGGATAATTTTATTTACTGAAGTAACGATAATCACGTGGCTTACATAAATAAAAAATGATTGCCTTTGAAACCATGTCACTTTCCATTCAAAATTACTAAACATCACCCACAATAGTATAGGAGAGATCAGCGTTAAAATAATCACTAACCATTTAATATTCCCATAAGCACGGAGCATTGCAAAAACTAAGAGAAATGCCCCACTAATAACAGATGCCACTCTTGTATAACTACATTCCGCTAAGTTCTTACAATTTACAGCCAAAACACATCCAATGAAAAAGTAAAATGTTGAATGACAGTTGATTTCACCTAACGAAAGATTAAATATTGCTCCAAAAGCTAGCAATACTAGCATCATAATGCTTATACTTCTTAACCGTAATATAAACGCCATCAATGGTGTCAGAGCAATCAAAATTATTAATGATGCTAAGTACCAAAGCGGAAAATAATACTCATGCAAAAAAATCCCCTTAAGCAAATTCGAAAATGAAAAGTCCACTACAACGCTATTCATCATGCTACCAACCAAAGGAATTCGGGGGATAGTCATGTAAAAAAGCGTCCCAAATATATTCCACAATAAATAGGGAATCACTATAGACCCTATTCGTCGCGTTTGTTTGACAAATATACAAAAAAACACCTTACTATCGTGTACATCAGTTCCCCTAAAGAACAGATATCCTGAAATCATAAAGAACGTAGGAACCGCCAATCCTCCTAATGCTGTTCCAATAAACCGTTCAACTAACCAAGCATAATCACTTGTTGAATCACTGAGTCCATAATAACTCAAATTATTGGCATGAATGAATATGACTAGTATGGCCAAAACGAATGACAGTCTAGTTATCCTATTAAATACTGCATTATCATCTTCTTTTTTTCCCATTCCACACTTTCAACCTTTCTTTTCATTCAATTATTATTGAAACTATTTGGAGTGATTTCACATTTTCTCCGTTCTTGCCTAATTGATAGTTTACTATATAAAATAAGTCCTTCAAATTTGATCATATTCAACCTTTAGATTTTCAGCATTCAGCTATTTCCACATATCCTATTTTCATTCATAAACCTCATAAATGCCACCACAACTCAAAATATCATCTCTGTACTTCCTAACTGACACATCTTTCGTCAAATTCTTCTCCAGAAACTCTCGTCCACTTCTGCCCATCGCAACGATTTGTTTATCATTTGCATGGTCAATAAACCACTGAATATTCTTTTCTACCTGTCTATAATCACCTGGTTCACAAACAAAACCACACTGTGTTTCTTCCATGATGATTCTCGCTTCAGCACCTACTTCCATAACTCCGAGAACTGGTTTCCCAGTAGCAATTTGACCATACAATTTTGACGGAACCGACACGCCCTTGATTCCCTTTGCACTCACACACCAGTGAACATCAGCAGCATTGAGACTATAGTTAAGATCAGCTTTATCTTGATATGGAATAAAAAGTACATTTTCCATATGATTATTTTCCTTATATAAAACTAGCTTATCACGAATACTTCCATCACCTACAAATGCAAACACAACGTCTCGTCCATCTACGGTATTCGTTCCCTGCGAAAATTTCTTGATTACTCCCATCAGATTTTCAAGATCATAATATAAACCAAGATTTCCGCTATACATAAAAACAAATTTATCTTCTAAGCCATACTTCTTTCGGAATGCAGTTACATGAGCATCTGCCAATTCCAATGGATAGATTTCTTTCTCGTCTATCCAGTTATTGATAAATGCGTATTTGGGAATTTCTTTCCCTTCAAAACGTCTTTGTAATGTTTCCACCATATCCCGGCCAACAACAATAACCTTGTCAGCACGTTGGCAGCTGAATTTATCAAACCACAGCATTAAATTCAAAATCATTTGGTTTTTGCTGTAACCTGTGGCGATGATCTGCTCCGGATTAAAATCTTGAATATTATAGATATATTTAGCCTTTTTTAACCATTTCCCCCATACACCAAGTAGTCCACCAAGGATCGGCGGTTGTGAAATGCTGTAAACATAATCCACATCTTTTACTTTTCCGGTTGCCCACATAGCACGGAAGAAATAAGCAAGTATATTCTTTACCCGACTGATTTTTTTAGTTTTATCAAACTCCGGTACACACACACGGATCACATCCACGCCGTTGATATTCTCAACGTAATACTTCTTTTTCGTGTAGTCAAGAGCAACCATTCCGCCGTAAGATGGAACCACGCAAATAACGGTTATATGAAAATCACTCAGCATGCCTTCCGCCAGTTCCTTGAGAATCTGCCCTGTAGAAGCCACATCTGGATGATAGTAGTGTGCATAGATAAGAAGATGTTTCTTTTTCATCCTGCAGTTTCTCCTTCGCAACTTCAAATTAATAGGCACCTTTTTTTCCAAAAACTACATTTACAGTTTTTATCAATAGCACCATATCATGCCACACCGACCAATTCCGTACATACCAGGAATCTAATTGTAAGCGACCTTCAAACTCAATTTCATTTCGCCCACTTACTTGCCATAAACCAGTAATACCTGGTACCGTATATAAAATAATATTAGCAAAATAGTCCATTCGCTCTTTTTCGCGCGGCAGATATGGCCGGGGTCCCACTAAACTCATGTCACCTTTTAAAACATTTATAATTTGTGGTAACTCGTCCAAACTATACTTCCTTAGGATTTTTCCAACATGAGTAACACGCGGATCACCATGTTTTAATTTTGCAAATTTTTCCCACTCTTCCTTAACCTCAGGATGTTGAGTGAAATATGTTTCAAGCAAACTATCAGCACCTACATACATTGTTCTAAATTTATAGCACGAAAATTCTTTTCCTCCTTTGCCCAACCTTTTAGCGATGTGCAAAGGAGATCCCTTTGAATCATATTGTATAATAAGGTAAATCACTAACAATATAGGTAATATAAACGTAAAAACCATCATTCCCAATACAATATCAAATATCCTTTTAATCAAACGATTTCTAAATAGGGATAGATTGTTACGTGCCCTTAACATCACCATCTTTTCATTATATAGAGTTTCCACTTCCATGTTACCCAGTGGAATGCCGAACAAATCAGGTACAATGGTTAACTTTCTCACATAAGGCTGAATTCGATAGATCAAATCTAGCAGTTCTTCTCGTTCAAGCCCAGGAGCAGCAATAATGACTTCCTGCACGCCACTGTTAATTACCGCTTGTTCTGCATCTGCAAATCTTCCGATGTAGGGATATCGATGGAGTAGCGAACACTCCGTGTGATTATCCTCAACGAGTCCCATAATTTTATAGCCTAGATTAGGCTCATCCTCAAAACTTTTTGCTAATAATTCTGCCGTCTTTCCTGCACCCACAATCACGACTGGTTTTTGCCATAAACCAGTCGCCACAAGAATACGCTTGGTAATATGCCGGACAGATATGAGATAAAGAAAACTAAACAACCATGTGAATATCACAAATAGACGAGATATATTTTCTGCCTTACCCGTAAAATACATCACTACAATCGCCAACATACTCACAAAAATGCAAATTTTAAACACTATTTCAACATTTTTCCAAAATGGTAATCGTTTTGTATACATACCTTCGTATGATAAAAACAAAAAATAGGTAAAAGGATAAATAAAATAAACATATGTATTATGAATATGAAACGCATGTAATGATAAGAAATATTGAGGTAATACATTTGCACGTAAATGCCATGCTGTTAATACTGCAAAAACAACTGTTATATAATCAACGGCAATCAAAACCAAAGGTGCTACATACTGCCCAATACGCGAAAAAGCACCAATAGAACTCATAGATTGTCTGATAACTATCGTTTTTGCAAGAGGATTCAATTTCATCACTTCCTTTTATTTCGTTATTTTTTTATTATCACTACCATAATAATAATAGTAATAGGCATGTTCTTCTTCAATTTCCACCCGATTCAGCACCACTCCTAGCAAATGTCCATTGGCCTTCACTAACAGATCTTTTGCCTTTTGTGCCATTTCAGGGCGAATAGAACCTGAATTCACTACCAAAGTAATGCCATCGACCTTAGCTGCTAATACACAGGCATCGGTCACTGCAATAACGGGTGGAGCATCGATAATAAGATAATCACACTGTTTTTTCAGATTCTCAATTAAGTTCTGCATTTTCCGAGTGCCCAATAATTCTGAAGGATTTGGAGGAATGGGTCCACTAGTTAATAGTCGTAGATTTTCAACTTGTGTTTCTTGTATAAAATCTTCCACTAATAAATCTTCCACTAATAAATCTTCCACTAAAATATTCGTAACCCCACGATTCTTTTTACCAAAGATTTTATGTTGCACTGGCTTTCTTAGATCACAGTCCATTAAAATCACTTGTTTGCCTGACTGGGCTAAAGCCACGGCAGTATTGGCAATTGTCGTAGACTTGCCTTCACCGGGACCCGAACTAGTAAACATAATAACTTTAAGTTCACCATCTGTTTTTGAAAATTGAATATTCGTCCGTAAGGTACGATAGGCCTCAGCAATGGGAGATTTAGCTTGTTCGTAAACAATTAATTGTCGATCGGTACTACTCATGCCTTTTCTCCCTTCTTATTTGTTGTCAATTTTTGTATTTTCCCCCAAAAACCAGTCGGTTTTTTCAAGGTCATTTTACTATTAAAGTCTGGAATGCTCCCTAGAACTGGCAAGTCTAAATAAATTTCAACATCGTTTGCCGTTCGTACTGTTTTATTCATATACTCCAGCATGAAAGCGACAACTAGACCAATGAATAGCCCTAAGAGAGCTGCAACGATGACATTCAACGTTTTCTTCGGACTGATTGGTTTGTCTGGTTCAATCGCCGCATCAATCACCTGTATATCCGTAGGTTGCATCACTTCACTAATTCTGGCCTCTTCATGCCGTTTCGCCAACATAACATAGATTTCTTGATTTACAGCCGCCTCTCGCATGACCTTCGCTAATCCTTGTTCTTTGGCTGGCAGTTTGCTGATTTCTTTTTCACGCTCATCGATAATGCTTTGTATTGCTTGTTTTTGCGCCGTACGTGCTGCAATCTCAACTTCAGATTGAATCTGCCCTTGAAGTAAACCTTGGTGGATAGGATTCATGGATGGGGCATTAGCACTAATCACAGAGGAAATTTCATGATTCAATTTTCCATTTGTTTGGCTAATGGCTGCTCGTGTAGCTATGACTTCAGGATGCTTTTCGGTGTAATTCGTAGATAAGTTAACTAGTTTCACTTCTAATTCTGCCAATTTTCCTTTATATTGCTGAATAAGTGGACTATCCGCTACAAATCCTGGTTTTTCCTGAGCCAACTGTTGGTTAGCAGTGCCTAAACGAGCCTGTGATGCCGCGATGGCAACTGAGTTTTCCGCTGCTAATTGATCCATAGTAGCAAACTTTTCGATCATTGCTTTCGTTTCGGGCTCCGGGGCCACAATCTTTTGTTCCCTTTTATATTTTTCCAATAGGGCTTCCGCTTGTTCTAATTCCTTTTTGGATTCCATCAAGCGTTCACCAATAAATGTACGGATGTCAGCTTGCTCTGAGCGCACTAAATAGGTCATACGCTCACTAAAAGTATTGACTAATGCGTTCGTTACGACTTGTGCCTCTTCTGCCGAGGGAGCCGTTACTTTTACTTTAAGAATCTCCGTATCTTTTACAGGTTGAGTTGTTATTCGTTTAAGCATTTGTTCATAAGTAGGTACTTTTTCTTTATCGGATTGGGTCGTATCAATAACGTTTTGCACGACGGTTCTACCCTTAAGTATTTCTGCATAAGTAGACATCAGCTGTTTGGTCTGACTTGAATTTCCCATAGGTAAATCACCTAAAAGAGAGTCAGCTAAACCCTTAGGTTGTTTAATCCGCAAATTAGTTTCTGCTTCATATGTCGGTGGGATAATAAAACTGATAATAACTGCTAAAATAACAGTTCCACAGAATATGCCAGCAATTAACTTGCGACGTTTTTTCATGATTTTAAGTATATCTTTTAGATCGATCGTTGTTTCTTCCACTTTTGTCCTCCATATCCAACATGAGTATACAATAACGTTTTAATTATTCAGTGTAATTTTTGATCAGAGCCATTTGATATACGGCAGAAAGTATACTCTGAATGTTGACTTGTCCATTATCCGACAGATAGACCACATCCCCGTCACCCAATGCATAATTCTGACTCATATCACCTTTTTCCCATATATTCATTAGATTCACCTTTATTGGCGTCCTCGTCTGATCGTTACGGATGATCGTTACTTTTTTCTTGGCTGCTTCTTTTGTATAACTTCCGGCTATGCCAATGGCATCCAGCAAGTTGTGTTGTTTCTCCAGTTCATACATTCCGGGTTTAGTGACCATCCCCAATACATAAACCCGCGTCGTGTGAAATTTTAAGATGTTTACTGTGACTTTAGGCTCTTTCATATATTCACTTAGCCCTTGAGTCAGATTCTCTGTTAGTTGTCCTGTCGAACTTCCAGAAGCCTTGATCTCACCTACAAGAGGAAAGGAAATATTCCCATCAGGTCTAACGACCAATTCTTTTACTTGCAGATTTTCATAACCCCATACTGTAACATTGAGCACATCCCCTGCTCCCAGGCGATACTCCCCCGCACCAACTACACTAACGTTCATAGTGACCAGTGCCATTGCAAAAAACAACATACCGATGATTCGTTTCAACAAAAACTCTCCCCCAATCCTAGCATCAGTTCTTATTTTACAACATTCTTCATTACTAAACTGAAATCCTTCTAAAAAAGCCAATTAATTATTTCCATAATTTCGAAAACCATTTCATCATTCCTGTAGGTTCCTGAAAATTTCTAATTTCTTTTATGTCAGGAATCTCAATTTCTCGGCTGTGAATGATATGATCTGGATTAGCTACCATTAGTTCGTGGGTCCGACTTTCTCCCATTAACATCGTGATTTTCTCCACTGCGGATGTTAGATTCGTATTGCGATTGCGTATTCCATGAGCATCGGAACCAATGGCATGAATCATCTGATTCTGGAGAAAGAGCTCTGCTGTTTTCATGACTCTTGCCCCCATCAGACCTGTAATACTCGTGCCATTCATTTGTGTAAGTACTCCCGTGCGAATCCACTCCAGCAAAATTTCTGGGCTTTGTGCAAGTTTTGGATGACGTTCAGGATGAGCTAAAATAGGGGTAATCCCTCGGGTTTGTAATGTGAAAAAAAAGTCCTCCGTAAAGCTGGGAATTTCCGCTGCCGGCAATTCCACTAACATATACCGCCCTCCATTAATACAGTATGACCCTGGACTTTTAAACATATCTAGAATATCTAAATAAATGGCTACTTCTCCACCTGGGAAAATAGGAATATCCATTCCTGCTTTCTGGACTTTTTTTTGTAAAGCTTCGCATTCTTTAAGTACCCGTTCCCAAGTTGGCAACCATTTACCTTCAATGATATGAGGAGTGGCAACAATACCTGTTGTACCATTTTGGATTGCAATTTGCAGCATCGTAAGAGTTGTTTCTATATTTTTTGAACCATCATCAATGCCTGGTATAATATGACTATGTAAATCAAACATTCAATCTATACTCCTTTGGGGTTGATATATTTTTTCCATAAATAAGGTAAAACACCAAAATTCTTTCCAAATAACAGTATAATATAAAATCCATCAAATTCCCACCACAACTTTTTAAATTCGCTTTTTTTTTAATTCGTTTACTATTTTTCAAGAATTACCTTGCCTAACCAATACTTTTTTACCATCAAAAGCAATCCCAAGTTCAATTTATCATAACAGTTTTCCCATGTATCATCCTTTAAGTCTTTGAAGGTCAGATAAATCACTGGGTACTGCCCCTGATATTGGCGGTATTCCTCACGACTCCAGATTGCTAGGTTGTGAAATAAGGTAACTTTTTATGTTTTATTTCCATTGACAATCACCGTCCGTTTCTTCCCTCTGGTCTTATCAAATGATCTCTTATATTAATTACTACGTATTATTATATATTCTTTCACAGTGCATAACAATATATTAGTCATTCTATGCCAAAACGCGCCAGATCATCTAGCGCGTTTTTTTATCATCTTATTTTCTCGTATCATCTTCACAATTAAGACAAATACCAAAGCCGCCAAGGTATCAAGAACTACATCGCCAAACCGACTACTACGCCCTAGCACAAAAGATTGATGCCATTCATCGCAGGCGGCGACTATTGCTGTCAATGTTACTGCCCAAGTCACTGAATAAGTTGCCGCCCAATAAATACTAAGTCCGAGTGTTCCAAAGGCTATAATATGTCCAATTTTATGTAAGATAAAATCTGGATCTAATGATATTACATAAGAGAAATAGCCTGCTGTGCCAAGCCTAACCGTATACTTGCTACCCAACTGCTTTAACCATAATGGTAATTGATTCTCCCTGATTAAATGCAAATCAGGGATGTCCGATAGAAAATATATGATGCTAATAACGATTATAACGAGCAACCAACGTAATGGGTTCTTCACATCAAACCTACTTTCTTACTATAAATAATTAAATTCATTATGCATTTTCAATATTTTTCTTATATTCCTGGCACATTTTCATAATCGTAAACTGCTCATTTACTTTCTTAAAAGCAGTCTCAACGACCGCATGTATCACTTGTGTATCTTTATTCATAAAACAAAACTCAATCTGCTTCGCCAATTTTATATAATCTTCATGCGGTACTAAATAACCATCTACACCATGCTCTATAATCTCATCTACGCCAGGAACATTCGTAGCTATGGTTGGGATTTTGGCTGCCATTGCTTCGCACAATACAAGGGGTAATCCTTCATAGTGAGTTGCTAATACAAATACATCGAGTTTAGGAGCTAGTTCTAAAAATTGCCCCGTTTCAAATCGTATTACCTGTTCTAGATTGTGTTTTTTCACATATTCGATACAGTTCGGTTTTTTCTTACCATCACCTTGTAAAATCAATTGTATTGGCAGTTTTCTTTCTCGAACAATATGTTCCATTGCTTTTATTAATGTCATTTGATCTTTTTGGGTAACAAATCTAGCAATCATGCCTACGGTATATATTTCTTGAGGTTGTTTTTGTATATTGAACTTTTCAATATCAATTCCATTGTATATCACGGTTACCTTTTTCGCATCTGCTCCTTGTTTGATGAGATGCGCTGCTACACCATGAGATACGCAGATATAGGATAAGGTATACTTATCCGTAATCTGTAACAACCATCGTCTAAACGGAGTATATTTCTCTACATTATGTTCCACATGAATCAATGGTATCTTTCGTAATCTTGCTGCAAATTTTGTCCATAGATGCGTACTATAACCATGTACAATGATCATAGAAGGTTTTGTCATATCCAATTGATTATATAACCGCCAGATATAATCAAGAGCAAAAAGATCCTTTACAACAATCGTGTTTTTTATCCCAGCCTTATTATATTTCCTCAGTGCCACTTCAGAATCATAAAACTGACTAAAATAATCTGCCAGCATCATGGCAACATTTAGGCAACCGGAAGGTGCCCCTGATACAATGGTAAGTATTTTTTTGATCATAAGCGACTCCTCAACGACATTTTATTAATTTTTCTTAGCTAAACGTATTTTTGTTTTTTCTTGTGCGTATTTAAAATACCAATATAATGAATGTACAAAATCTTTTTCATGAAACAGAGCGCGTCCAAGCATTTTCATTTCTTTATAGCTACGCGGTTGACTATCTAATGGAACATCTCGCCAGATAGATTCCCTCGCATATTTTGTAAAGGTAGCAGCTAACGGATGTATACACCATCTATGCCAAGGTTTTTCTCTAGAAGTATAGTGAATCAAAACCGCATCCGATGGTATTTCTTTGATTTTCTTTTCTAGATTACACATAAAATTCCATTTGTTACTTATGAAATTGACTCTACCATCTAGAATTACATTCAAAGCATCTTGGTCTAATAGATTAAATACTCCATAATTTTCAACTAACAGCTTCATCGCTTTGTCAGAGACATCATATTCTTTCCACTTATTAATATCAATACAAAGAACACCTGCATTAAAGTATTTTCCATGTTGCAATTTTAATTTTTCAATTTGTTTTTGAATAAACGTAGTTTCTTTTTCTTGTACGACTGAGATGATAGCATCGTCCATCTTACTATCGACTAGTTCTTTTATTTTTCCTACACATACAATGTCTGCATCTAAATACAACACTCTATCTGCTACACCATACAACACTTTCGCTAATAAAAATCGATTATACGTAGCATGTGAATATTGCCAAGTTGTGGGCAATTGATCAAAAACAGTCTTATCAATATGATAAAGATGAATGGTCGTCTTATATATCGTAACTAGTTCTTTCAATCGTTCTATGTCAATATCATGAATAGAATTAACAAAGATATGAAATATGAGATTTTCATCTTTATTATTCATCAGTAAAGAGGTTAGAGTCACCCCCATAGGTCTTACAAAATTCGCATCTACACCAAAAGCAATATGCATTGGCTTTTTAGGACTCTCTTCATTACAGTCCCCTATAAGAAGTTCATGCCTTGCTATTGCGTTATTTAAAATATCCAATTCTACCGCTCCTTACCTTATCCTTCTATGTTAGCCAACCTTTTGTTACGATCATATCGATGACTTGTTGTGGTTGAATATTCTTCATACACTGCTTATATACTGTATTGGTACAATCAAGGCGTTCACAAGGAACACATGATAGATCAGCCTTTAATACCGAAGCATGTCTAGGTGCCCAGCGTTCTGGCGCGGTTGGGCCATACAAGGCAATCATTGGCGTCTTAGCTGTTGCCACAATATGCATTACCCCTGTACATAGAGAGATACACCCTGTTGCATGTTGGGCTAGTACAGCAAGTTCACGCAAAGTAAACGTTCCTGCAGCATTATATTTTTCGCCAGCAATACTTGCAATATAGCTTTCATCATTTTTTGATCCTAAATAGACAGGTATAACACCTTGTCGATTGAAATAGAAGTTTAACTCAGCAAAATATTCGGCTGGCCAATTTTTGTTTTCAGATAATCCTCTTGCAGCAATCAGAATCAGTTTTTTTGTTAAAAAGTCATTTTTCTGCAACCAATTATTGATTTTTTCGACACTTCCCACATCAACCGTACCAACGATGGGTTGAAGATCTGGAATGCATATATTAGGTTCTAGATACTTCAGATAGCTTGTATAATCTAAAATGGCATTTTCAGCAAGTTTTTTACGAATAAATATTCTATACTTACCAATTGTTACTTCAAATCCCTTATTCAGTAGTCGACATCCGGCCTTATAAGCCAGTATCGTCGATGTAATCCGCTCATCGAGAATCAGTGCTTCTTCATATTGTTTACTACGTATCTGTGCCAATATTTCCTTTTTCGTTGAGCGTTGATAGGCAAAAACATCATCAATATAAGGATGATTGATCACAACATCAACGGCTTTCTGAGAAACCAAAATTCCAACTTGCGCTGGGATATTCTCTTTTATTGCCTGGGCTAAAGCGGTAGTGAGTACTACGTCACCAATTCCCAGTCGATTGATAATTAATATTTTTTTCATATGCACCTACACCAAACTTGCATAAAGATTTTCTACTTTAGTGATTAAGCTTTGTAGGGTAAATTTTTCAAGAACAATCTGTTCGCCTCTTGCGCCCATCTGTTTCCCCAACTTTTCATCTAACAAAATCATCAAAATGTATTCTGCTAGCTTTTCTATATCCCCTGGTTCCATCATAAATCCATTTTCGCCATGTGTAATCATTTCTGGAACTCCAGCAATCCTTGTCGCAATCACCGGTTTTCTCATCAGCATTGCTTCTAGCATATTGATAGGAAATCCCTCCATATCGGATGGCCTTACAACGATGTCAGAAATACCAATTAACTCGGGGATATCTTCTCGATAGCCAGTAAAGATGACTTGATCATTTAATCCTTGCTCTGCAACTTGCTTTCTAAATCGCTCTTCATGGTTACCACTGCCAACTAAAAGCATTTTTACATTTGGATATTTTTCGGCAACTATTTTGGCGGCAGCAATCAAATATTGCTGACCTTTCGATTCATATAAACGAGCAATCAAACTTACTACTTTTTCGTTGCTCTTTATACCTATTTCTTCTCGTAGTTTATTCAGTTGTTCTTCAGGATATCGATCCACATTATAACGTTCACGATCTACTGCATTATAAATGGTATGTACTTTATCTGGATGAAAGCCAAAATCCGCAATAAATCGCTTTCTTAAAAATTCACTAACCGTAATAACATGATCAAATATTTTTCCATAATACGATTTGAATAACGCCCTGTTCCAAGGATCATGAATCGTCACCACAAAAGGTATTCCAATCTTCCTTTTAATATAAGATGCAAGATAGCCTGCTGTACGTTGATGACCATGTATTACATCAATTTTTTTTTCTTTTATCAACTTTACCAGTTCTTTTGCTACTTTTATATATTGAAATATATTAGCAGAGCGAAAATTAAAAGACCACTGTTCTTCCACCAGTGCATCAATTTTTTTCGATTTTTCTCCATGTACTGCTAAATATACCTTATGCCCTTTTGCTGTAAGACCTTTAATTAAATCCGTCACATGGGTTTCCGCACCACCAACTCGCCACGGTTGAGAGAATAAGATTAGGATATTCACATTCTTCCTCCATTAATATTATACTTTTCTTAAAAAGTTAATATATTCTTTATGCCTTCCAAGACCTTACTAACAGGAATAGTCGCCATACAGTCTTGACCTTTAGGACATGTTTTTTTCCAGCATCCTTGACAGGATACTGGTGCCATTAAGACTGTTCCCTCTCTATAGGGTCCATTCCGTTTTGGATCTGTTGGCCCAAACATAGTCACGCTCTTGGTTCCTACTGCCACTGCCAAATGCATTGGACCCGTATCGCCTCCAACAAAGGCTTG
>CAXYVG010000004.1:0-67051 GCA_964292325.1 uncultured bacterium
CCTACGACCGATCGGTTAACAGCCGATTGCTCTACCAACTGAGCTATCGAGGAATTTCATCGACTTAATGATTATAATACAACTCAGGCATTACGTCAACTATTTTTTCCCGAAAAATAAAATTACTCTAAGAAATCTTTTAGTTTTTTACTACGACTAGGATGCCGTAATTTTCTAAGAGCCTTAGCTTCAATTTGTCTAATGCGTTCACGAGTAACACCAAAATGTTGACCCACTTCTTCTAACGTACGAGCTCGTCCATCATCTAAACCAAATCGCAATCTAAGAACTTTTTCTTCTCTTGGGGTTAACGTTTCCAAGACTTCTTCTAATTGCTCTTTAAGTAGCATAAACGAAGCGGCTTCAGCTGGTGCTGGTGCATCTTGATCTTCAATAAAATCCCCTAAATGTGAATCTTCTTCTTCACCAATCGGTGTTTCTAGCGATACTGGCTCTTGTGCAATTTTCATGATTTCTCGGACACGTTCTACTGTGATATCCATTTCCTTACCAATTTCTTCAGGTTGTGGTTCACGACCTAGTTCCTGAAGTAATTGGCGAGATACACGAATCAATTTATTAATCGTTTCAACCATATGAACTGGAATACGAATCGTTCGTGCTTGGTCAGCAATCGCTCTTGTAATTGCTTGACGAATCCACCATGTCGCATAAGTACTAAATTTATAACCTTTATTATAATCAAACTTTTCAACTGCTTTAATTAGTCCTAAATTTCCCTCTTGGATTAAGTCTAAAAATAGCATCCCACGTCCAACATATCGTTTAGCAATACTAACAACTAAACGTAAATTTGCTTCTGCTAAACGTCTTTTGGCTTCCTCATCCCCTTGTTCCATGCGTTGCGCTAATTTAATTTCTTCATCGCCTGTCAAAAGAGGAACTCTACCAATCTCCTTAAGATACATACGCACAGGATCATCAATACTGATACCATCTGGAATACTTAAATCAATATCCACTTCATCAGCTACAACTTCTTCTTTTTCTGAAGTTTCAGCTTCTTCCGTTCTTTCCACACCATCAGGAAGCTCATCAACTATTTCAATCCCCTTGCTTGAAAATACTTCGTACATATCATCAATTTCATCAGGAGATAAATCCTCACTTTGGAGAGTATCCATGATCTCACTATAGGTTAGCACACCACCATGTTTTTTCCCTTTGTTTACTAATTTATTTATATGTTCACTGGATATACTTTTCTTTTCTGTCATTTTACTCCCCTCCTCCATTGGCTACCCAATCAAGGCTTTGTTTATTTTTTTTGGTTATAAATAATTCAGCTTACCGATTTCATTATTTATTCGCTGACTTTCTGCTAATTCCTGCAGAAATCGACTATCTCCCATACGTTCTAATTCATCAGCCCGTAATCGGTGCTGTTCGTATAATACTTTCAACTGAGTCAGCCTCAAGTTTTTGATACAATCATCAACCATTTTTTTACTGTCATCATACTGTATCTCAATTAACATAATATGAGATAATTCTGCATTTGCTGATTCACTTAATAACATCGTCCAAGCAACATCAGCAATATCCTTCCCCATATTATACTCATTAAATATTAATTTAATAATCTCTTGCCTATACTCTCCTTGTATTTCTTCCACAGAGAGCTTTTCTTCAATATATGGTATTAAAGATTTTTCTTCACACATTAATCGAATCATATGTCTTTCTGCTTGTTCAGTAGCACTAGATGGAGTATTGGCAACTATTATATTAGATATATTCTTCCCTTTATTTACATTTTTATCCTTTTTTGAGTTAAATAAAAATTTACGAACTTCACTACGTATTGCGCTTTCATCAATCGCTAACATTTGTGAAGCACGAGCAATATGAGCATTGACTTCTACAGCATTATTCGCGGCTGCTAAAATCGGTACTATCTTTGACACTACCGCTACTTTTCCTTCTAAATCAGTATAATTTGTGCTATCAAAAGCTTGCTTTATTTGATAATCTAAAAAGTCTAATGCATTTTTGATCAATACATTAAAAGCATCCGCTCCATGTTTACGAATAAATTCATCAGGGTCCTTACCATCAGGAATTAAAACCACTTTAACGTTTGCTCCCATATTACGCAAGATCGATAGCGCCCTCAACGTAGCATTTTGCCCAGCAGCATCACTATCATAGGCAAAAACGATTTCAATTGGATGATCACGATTCAGCCGAAGCATTAAATTAGCCTGTTCAGGTGTAAAGGCAGTTCCCAATGATGCCACTACGTTTTGAACACCAAAAGCATGAGCCGTTATGGCATCCATATAGCCTTCTACAACAATGGCCTGACCTGATTCCTTTATAAACCTATGAGCAATATCAAAAGCAAACAAAATATGACGTTTATTAAAAACAGGGGTTTCTGGCGAGTTCAAATATTTCGGCTGACTATCATCAAGTACCCGTCCACCAAATCCAACCACTCTACTACGAGCATCACAGATTGGAAACATGATCCGATTACGAAATCGGTCATAAATACCGTCACCTGAATTTCTCATCACTGCCAAACCAGTTTTTAGTAAAATTTCTTGCTCAATATCTCGGTTTAAAAAAGCTTGCGCTAATTTTTCCCAAGATGGCGGAGCAAAACCAATTTTAAATTTTTCAATCATTTCACCTGTAACACCACGGGCCTCTAGATATTCTTTCGCTTGCCTACCATAAGCAGTTTTAGTCAAACAAGCATAAAAAAAGTCCCTAGCCATTTCATTGACACGGTATACTTTGATAATCTCCCGTTCCTTAACCAACTCTTGTGCTGTTTTTTCTTTTTGCGGCAGTGGGATATTTATTTTTTGTGCTAACATTTTCACAGCATCAAAAAAACTAATATTTTCAATTTTCATCAGAAAATTGAATACATTTCCCCCACTCTGACACCCAAAACAATAAAAAAAACCTTTATCTGTGGTTACAGAAAACGACGGAGTATTTTCATGGTGAAATGGGCAACAACCCCAATAATTTTTACCTTTCTTTTTTAACGGTACATAATCCGATACAATGCTTACAATGTCAGATTCTGAGCGTAACCTCTCAATAAATTCATCATAAACTTCGTCCTTCACAACATCACCTTACCCCATCTACGTTTGCTCCCAAGGGTTTGGCACAAACTAATTAGCTTTTTACATAATTCCACGTTCTTTTGCATTTTCCTATTAAATGTAGCATGCCCAATATTAATAAAAGAAAATCAATTCCGTTTTGTGACTTATTTCTACATAAAATCATATAATCCTGCAACAAAATTATTACAGGGTTATACAAATTCTCTTCATAACACTGACATACCTTTTACAATAACAGTATTCAATATAAATCATAATTATCCTCTATTTTCTCTTGACAATAGTTATAGTATTTGATACAAATTTAATAATTATTTGCTCTAATAAGAAAAAAGTGATTAGAGCATCGCTCTAATCACTTTTTTTCTGTCTATATAGATATCACTACATCTTCTTCACGGCAAACTAGCAATATTTTATTTTAAAAGCCATTTCGAAGGTATAAATAACTTTTCAAATAGATAAACCGCATACATATCTGTCAAACCAGCAATATAATCAACGATAGTTACTTCTAATCCCCATTTTTCTTCTCGTTCTAAATAATCTTGTGGCAAACTTTCAGGATGAAGCATAAAATATTCATATAATTTATGAATAATATATTGCGCTTTTTTACGATCTGGCTCTAGTTCTTCTGATTTATAAATTTGTTTAAACATAAATTCACGAAATTCTTCCATAGCTAATTTGACTTTAGGAGACATAAATATCTCATTATGGCCCTCTGACGTTTGAATCATATCACTTACCATTACCGTAATCATGTGGGAAGGATTTATCCCTAATAAGCTTGTAACATTTTTCGGTAAATCAGCAGGGTTAATCATACCAGCTCTTATGCCATCATCATAATCATGGCATAAATACGCAATACGATCGCCAATACGTACAATATTGCCTTCTAATGTTACTGGTTTATTTTCACCAGTATGGTTTAGAATACCATCTTTGACTTCCATTGTTAGATTTAGCCCTTTGCCGCCTCTTTCTAGATACTCAACCACTCTTAAGCTTTGCTCATTATGATTATAATGTCCAATAATATCACGTAGTGCATACTCTCCCACATGTCCAAAAGGGGTATGTCCTACATCATGTCCTAAGGCAATGGCTTCGGTCAAATCTTCATTCAACATTAAGGCTCTAGCAATCGTTCGCGATATTTGTGCAACTTCCAAACTATGCGTCATACGCATACGATAATGATCCCCAGGCGAAATATAAACCTGCGTTTTATGTTTTAAACGCCGAAAAGCCTTACTATGTATAATTCGGTCACGATCACGCTGAAACGCTGTACGAAACTCACAACTTTCTTCCTCTTTATCACGTACTGCCTCTTGGCTTTTACTAGCAAGTGAAGATAATATCTTATACTCTTGTGCTTCAATTCGTTCACGTATATTCATAGTTTTCGCCCTCCCTACCTTTATTATACAACTAATTCCAGTCCATGTGAAATTTATTATTTTCACTAAACATGATATAATATGAGTAAAATACAACTAAAGGAGTTATTAGTATGAAGACCAAAATTGTAACCCTCACTTTGCTACTTATCTTGGTACTGACGTCCACTACGTTGGCGGCCAAGCCAATTATCAAGGCTGATCAACAGTATTTTGATATCAATACTGGACTATACATATTAGATGGCAATGTATATCTAGAAGTAAGAAATCGTATTATTACTGCCGGTCAAGCAAAAGTGAATATGGCTTCACTGGAAGTATGGGGAACAGGTGGAATTACCGTTACGCAAGATGATATTTACTTTACAGGTGATAGTGTTTATGTCTACGGTGCTAGTGATCGAGCCACGATTGAAGGAAAAATATTTTTTTCTCGTACAAACACCAAAGTCACTGCCGAACGAGCCGATTACAACTGGCGAGATAAAAATGCTGTATTTAGTGGGAATGTAGAAGTTACGCAAAATGGCAACGTCTCTACTTTTGACAGTATACAATATAATATGGAAACAGATACATTTTTTTAAAAAATATCCCCTTCGTTCATTAATTGAATGAAGGGGATATTTTTCACCTAATTTCCACAGTATGTTTCATCAGCAGCTGCATTTTTGCATACAATTTCCATGATTTTATTAGCAGTTTCTTCAATTGCCCTATTTGAAACATCAATAATTGGACATTTTAATTTATACATAATACTTTTAGCATATTCAACCTCTTGTGTAATACGTTCAACATCAGCATAACAAGATGCTGGATCAAGACCCATGGAACTTAATCGTTCAGCACGGATACCATTGAGCTTATTAGGGTCAATGATTAGACCTATAATTCGCTCTGTAGGAACTTTAAATAATTGTTCGGGTGGCGCAACCTCAGGCACCATCGGAACATTTGCTACTTTTATTTTCTTATGAGCTAAATACATGCTTAAAGGGGTTTTAGAAGTTCGCGATACTCCAACAAGTACAATATCCGCTTTTAATAATCCCCATGGGTTTTTCCCATCATCATATTTTACTGCAAACTCTACAGCAGCAACGCGTTTAAAATATTCCTCATCAAGCATATGAATTAATCCTGGTTTTAATTTAGGGGTTAGACCAGATACCTTGTATACAGCATCAATCATTGGTCCCATAATATCAATAGTAGGAATATTATATTGCTCAGCCAATAATAATAACGCCTCACGTAGCTCTGGCCCGACGATCGTATGACAAATAACACTGTTAGAGGCATTTGCTTCCCCAATAATTTTTTTTATTTGTTCTACTGTTTTAATATAAGGAATGCGAATAATCTCAAATGTATCGGCTTCAAATTGACTAGCTGTAGCTCTAGCTATCCGCTCTGCAGTCTCCCCTATGGAATCAGATAAAGCATAAATTACCGATAAAGCAGCTATGATTTCTCCCCCCTTATCCTTATAACTATATAGATATCACGAATAGAACTATGACTCTACAATTTTACTTACATCTACTACATTCACAATCAAACTTGTGATGGCTTTTAGTAATGCCAAACGATTATTACGGACCTTAACATCTTCTGCCATAACCATGACTTCACCAAAGAATGTATCAATAGGTTGAGTCATAGCAATGATATGCTCAAGCACACCAGAATAGTTTCTCGTTACCATCATTTCATCAACAACTTGGCGAGCCAGTTTATATTCATTATATAAATTGCGCTCTGCATCTGCAACAAATAATGTTTCATCAATTACTTCTACTGTAACATGTTTCATTAAATTACCAATTCTAGTAAATGCCTGAACGGCTTTTTGCATTTGAGCACTAGTACCCTCTGCATTCATAGCCTTCGCTCTTAACCAAGTATCATATACATCATCAATATCTACTGCCATAACAGCGTCAATGATATCATAGCGAATATTGATATCAGATAACACATTCTTGATCCGCAGACGGAAAAATTCTTGTATGTCAGCCAATAATTTTTCTTGTTGCACTGCGTCTTGAATTCCTAATAATTCCATAGTCTGCAATAACATATTTTTTATTGATATATGGTGTTTACCATCAATCAGTATATTCACAATTCCTAGTGCCTGACGTCTAAGTGCATATGGATCTTGCGACCCTGTTGGCACTAATCCCCGGCTAAAAGTTGCCACAATATTATCTAGCTTATCAGCAATACTCAGCACTTGTCCGACATGACTTGCTGGTAATATATCTCCTGCAAAGCGTGGTAGATAATGTTCAAAAATAGCCTCCGCTACTTCTGCCTTCTCACCATTGAGTAGAGCATACTCGCGCCCCATAGTCCCTTGTAATTCTGTAAATTCACAAACCATACCAGTAACAAGGTCGGTCTTTGCCAATATCGCACTTCTAGAAATCACAGGTTGCAACTTTTCATCCATACCAATGGTTTTCGCAATCCTGCCTGCTAATCCTTCAATACGTAGTGTTTTATCATAAAGAGTACCTAGACCATCCTGAAATACAATCGTTTTTAATTTATCTAAGCGATCAATTAACTTCACTTTCTTATCTTCTTCATAGAAAAAGCGTGCATCAGCCAAACGTGCTTTCAGTACTCGTTCATTACCGTGTCTAACCACTTCGATATGCTCAGAACCACCATTACGTACAGTGATAAATACTGGTAATAGCTTACCTTCTTTTGAAAAGACCGGAAAGTAGCGTTGATGTTCGCGCATCGGTGTAATAACAGCCTCAGGTGGTAATGATAAATATTTGTCTTCAAAGGTACCATATAACGCAGTTGGATATTCCACAAGATATACGACTTCTTCCAATAAATCTTCATCAATTGTTGCCGTTCCACCCTGACTAATCGCAATCGTTTCTACTTGCTCACGAATGACCTTGCGACGCATTTCTTGATCAACCATTACATAATGATCCGCCATTTTTACAAAATAGTCATCAACAGAGGTAACAGCAAATTCGCCCGTACTCAAAAAACGATGTCCACGCGTCAATTTCCCCGTCGCTACTTCTGCTACAGTGAAAGGTATGACTTCATTGCCAAACAAAGCGACTAACCAGCGTATCGGCCGTACAAACTTGCGCTCTAAATTAGCCCACCGCATATTTTTAGGGAAATTGAGACTATCAATGATATCACACAATAAATCTGACAATAATTCTTTAACAGGCTTGCCTACTTCATGAACCATTGCATACACATAACCATCACGTACGACTAACTGAGTTGCCTCAACACCTTGCCCACGAGCGAAGCCTTGTGCCGCTTTCGTTGGGTTACCATCTGCATCAAAAGCAATCTTGATAGAAGGTCCTTTATTTTCACTGTTTTTATCATGTTGCTCTTCTGCCATATTTCGAACTACTAAAATGAAACGACGAGGTGTACCGAATACTTGAATTTTCTCGTAACCAATTCTTAGTTCGGTTAATTTTTTCGTAGCAATCATTTCTAATTGTTTTAAAGAGCCTGACATAAATCTCGCTGGAATTTCTTCCGTACCAATTTCTAATAATAAATCTTTAGCCATTATTCATTACCCTCCTTAAGAAGCGGAAATCCAAGTTCTTCACGCTGCTTTAGATAACTTTGAGCACATAACCTTGCCATATTTCGCACGCGTCCAATAAAACCAGTCCGTTCACTCACACTAATTGCCCCACGAGCATCAAGCAAATTAAAAGTGTGAGAACATTTTAGCACATAGTCATAAGCTGGTAACACATAACCCGCTTCAATAATGCGAATTGCCTCTTTTTCATACATATCAAATAGTTGAAATAGCAAAGCTGTATCCGCGATTTCAAAATTATAATGAGATTGCTCCACTTCATTACGCTGAAAAACATCACCATACGTAACGCCAGCTACCCATTCTAAATCATATACATTTTCTTTACCTTGTATATACATAGCCATACGCTCTAAACCATAGGTAATTTCTACAGCCACTGGTTTCACATCAATACTACCTACTTGTTGAAAATATGTAAACTGAGTAATTTCCATACCATCCAGCCACACTTCCCAGCCAAGACCCCAAGCACCAAGAGTTGGTGATTCCCAGTTATCTTCAACAAATCGAATATCATGCTTTGCTGGATCAATCCCTAAACAAATCAAGCTTTCTAAATATAACTCCTGAATATTCGATGGTGATGGTTTCATAATGACTTGAAATTGATGATGCTGAAACAACCGATTTGGATTTTCGCCGTACCGTCCATCAGCCGGACGACGTGATGGTTCAACGTATGCTACATTCCATGGTTCAGGCCCTAGGGCACGTAAAAAGGTAGCAGGATTCATAGTACCTGCTCCTTTTTCCACATCATATGGTTGCATTAAAATACAGTTTTGTTTAGCCCAGTAATTCTGGAGCGTCAAAATAATTTCTTGAAAAGTCAATTGTATTACGCCTCCTAAAAAATAAAATAAAAACCCCTCATCCACAGTAACATATTGTTACAGGGACGAGAGGTATAATCCCGCGGTTCCACCCTGATTGGTCATCTATGATGACCCACCTTAAGTTATAACGAGTTTTACTCTTCTAAAATAGTATTGCTTTCCTATTTTTAGAATTTCCTCTCGCAGCTTGGGAATGCCATTCACCTATCATTTGCTAAGCTCACACTATTCCTAGCTCGCTGACTCATCTGTTTTATCGTAAGGTGTCTTTTTCCCGCATTGCCGTATTTTAGTTAAAATCATAACAAAGTTGCCCGACGTTGTCAACGTCTAAAACTATATTCCACTATCTTTATGATAGTCTTGACTCTCTTCATCTGAGGATGTTTCTTGATTTGCCACTTCCGTTTTGATTGTACTGCCATCATTACGTACCACTTCAATCGTACAATGTTTAAACATTGCTACGAGCACTCCTAAAACTGCAAGGTGTGGCAATACCATAGCGCCAATAGCACCAAAAGTCACAGGAATTTCAACCAATGTTCGGCCATCGCTTTTTACACTAATTTTATTCACATTTCCTTCATAGATAAGCCCTTTAACCTTGTCAATGACTTCTCCTGAACGTACCGAAAACTCCTCTGTCCACTTTGTCTCTTTTGTCTCATCTAATTCAATTAAAGCCTCTAAAACATTACCATTACTTCTTTCTAAAGCTTCTTTCGCTGTGCGATAAGAAACACCAGTACGATCTCGTATAATATCAATTTTTTCTAACGTAATATCTTCCATCATCGATTCCCCCTATACTTATTTATTTTATTATGATCACTTTTCATACTGCTTATCCAGAATCAGTAGTATTACTTCTAGTTAGTTTGCATCACAGTAGCAACTTGTTTTATAAACGCCATAGACTTAAGAGGTTTATCTATACAATGTAGTAAATAGCCCATTAATAATTTTTCCGTTTCTACTAGCACAGTACCATTAACAGAAAAACAACCTGGATTATGCCAATCTAACTGTAGTAACCATATAATAAAATCTTTTGTTTTCTCATTAATATCCACCATATTTTCGTGATCACAATTCTTACAAACGCAACCACCACTGGTAAAATTAAAATAGGTAGGAAAACTAACTGCTTGTCCACAAAGAGTACAATGATCAAATTCAGGATGATACCCCGCAATAGATAATAATTGCCATGCCCAAGCCAATGCAACCATACGCGGATTACGCACCGTAAGAATCTGGAGCACTTCTAATAATAAATCAAAAATATGCGGTTCCGGTTGCCGCTCTGGACAAAGTTCTGCCGTTAATTCCGCAATAAATGAACCATATGCCATACAATTAAAATCTTCCTGCAAATTCCGAAAAGCATGTTTGACCTCGCATTGCTTAACAGAATCACAGTTTTTCCCTGATAACAGTGTTACCTCAAGATGTGTAAATAATTGCATTCCGCTAGCTAAAGAACTCCTAGGTCTTCTAGCACCATTAGCAAAAGCGACAATCTTTCCGTGTTCACGTGAAAATAAAGTGACCATCTTATCAGCATCGCCCCAATCACGTACTGCTACTAAAATGGCTTCAACTTGATATTGTGCCATATATCCCTCAAAAATACCATCTATTAAATTTATAAAACATTGTAAGCCATTGCATGGATTTCAACACAAGGGTACTATAATCCGATTTGCATCTAATAAGGGCGCTGTAAATGGTTCATTCCATTTTTCTGTGCATGAGCGATAAATAAGATATGCTTCAATACGTCCGGTTTTCTGAAAAATTTCCCACATTAAATCACGTAACAACATTTGACATCATCCCTTCGCATATATTTTTTTGACTCAATACATCTGCCTAACTCTATCAAAAATACAAAAGATTATATCATCTAGCTATTCATCCTCATCATTGACTTCTAAATTTGGAAGGGGTTTTGCATGAACTCGCACAATCCGAAAACCAGTTACTTGTAAGACAGTAAAGCTATATTCACCAATATTTACCTCATCACCAATTTCTGGACGACGTCCTAATAAGCCAAATATATAACCACCGATTGTATCTTCTTGTGGTTCTTCTAAACAAATATTTAATAATTCAACCACATCATCAAACAATACTCTTCCCTCAAACTCATAAGAGCCATCAGGCATACGTTGAATTTCTGGTTGAATGATATCATCTGTTTCATCCTTGATATCACCGACTATCTCTTCGATAATATCTTCCATTGCTACCAATCCTGCAGTACCACCATATTCATCGGCTACTACCGCTAAATGAATTCGCTTACGCCGCATAAGTTGCAGAAGTTTGGCTACTGACATACCTTCAGGAACCACTAATATTTCTCGCATAATACTCTTAAGATCTCGTTGTTCGACATTGCAAAAGTCAAAATCAATTAAATCCCTAAGATGAATCATACCCATAATATGATCTTTATCATCTAAGCATAATGGGAAACGGGTATGATGTGATTCACGCACTACTTTTAAATTTTCTGTATAGGAATCATCAATAAATAAGCAAACCATATCTTGCCGCGGTACCATTACTTCACGAGCTAGACGATCTGCAAAATCAAATACATTATCCAGAAGATCACTTTCCATTTGATCTAATACTCCACCGCGATGGCTAGCACTTACAATCATTCTTAATTCTTCTTCAGAATGAGCAACATCCGCTTCAGTAGCAGGTTTTACGCCAAGGACCCCTAAGAAAAACCAAGCGGTATGGTCAAATAAGGTAATAATAGGATACCCAATTTTATGAAAAATGTATAATGGCCATACCGCAAACAAGACCATACGTTCCGTTCGCTGAATCGCAAAAGATTTAGGAATTAATTCTCCCAAAACAACATGCAAAAGAGTAATAATCGTAAAACTGATTGCAATACTAATACTATGAAGCAATAGATCAGATCCTGGGAAATATGCAAATAACAACGGCTCTAAAATAGCAGAAATAGCAGGTTCACCAATCCACCCTAAAGCGAGGGAAGCCAAGGTAATCCCAAGTTGAATAGCACTCAAATAGGTATCTAATGAAGAAACTATTTTTAAAGCTACTTTAGCTTTATTATTCCCCTGTTGCACAAGTTCTTCTAAACGTGTTTTACGAATTTTTACTAACGCAAATTCCGCCACCACAAAAAATCCATTTAATAATACGAGTAAGAAAACTTCTAGCAATCTTATAAAACTATACAACGGCGACTCGATAGTGCATCTCTCCCCAAATTAATTACAAAGACATTCTCAACAATAACCTACTAGTACCTATACTAAAAAAATTGACCTACATTCACTTACTACTATTATTTCCTTGTCAACATAATAATATGAGACTCAATCATCGTAAAACTTGATTTACTTCCTTTACAAATGATACCATCTCCAGCTCTAGTCGTCAATAAAGAATGACTATCGTCAAGCGATAGCCAATCTTTTTTTTATATCAATCATAACCAAAACTACGCAACATTCCTTCTTTGTTGCGCCAGTCTTTTTTTACCTTTACCCATAAATCAAGAAAAATCTTAGACCCAAGCAAATTTTCAATATCAATACGAGCTAAGCGTCCTATATCTTTTAATAGCTGCCCTTTAGCTCCAATAACAATTCCCTTTTGCGATTCACGTTCCACATAAATCACTGCTCTAACATACAAGGTATCATTCGGTCTTGTTACGATTTCTTCAATGTCTACAGCAATGGAATGAGGAATTTCATCATGAGTAGCATGTAACACTTTTTCCCGAATCAGCTCCGTAATAACCAACCGCTCTGGTTGATCTGTAACCATATCCTCTGGATAATATTGAGGTCCTGGTTCCAAATATTTTTTAACTTCTAGAACTAAATTATCTAAATTAGTATGTTCCATTGCAGAAATCGGCACTACACCAGCGAAATTATACTGCGCTGCATATTTTTGTATAATCGGTAATAGTTTCGGTTTTTCAATTTTATCGATTTTATTGACAACTAATATTACTGGCGTTTTAACCGAGGATAATAAATCTAATATATAGCGCTCGCCACCACCAATGTCTTCTGTTGCATCCACAACAAAAAAGATAACCTCCACTTCTCGGAGTGTATTCTCTGCCGCTTTTAGCATATACTCCCCAAGTTTATGCTTAGGCTTATGTATACCAGGTGTATCAATAAATAAAATTTGTGCATCATCTAACGTAAGTATACACATGATTTTATTGCGAGTGGTTTGTGGTTTATCAGACATGATCACCACTTTTTGCCCAATTAAGCTATTAATTAATGTCGACTTACCAACATTAGGTCTACCAATGACGGAAACAAACCCTGATTTATGTTCTGCATTCACTACCATTATAACTTCTCTCCTGACAAATGTTTTTTTCCAAATGAATACGGTAATAATTCTTCCAGTGTAGCCATATATTGCTTACCGTGCAAATTGCACATCATCACTTTCGTAATACCAAACTCAGCCATAACTTGCCGACAAGCACCACAGGGTGCCACGGGCTCATTTGTATCAGCTGTAATAGCCATGGCGATTAGCTCTATTTCCCCCTCAGATATGGCCTTGTAGATAGCAGTGCGTTCAGCACAATTACACAGACCATAGGAGGCATTTTCAATATTACATCCCGCATATATCTTTCCATTTTTTGCAAGCACTGCAGCGCCTACTTTAAAATTAGAATAAGGGGCATAGGCATTATTGCGAGCCACCATAGCCGCCCGAATCAATTCTTCCATGTCATCCTCCTCTAGCCACATATCTTATCAAAAAATAATATATAACCAACAATTAATGATAACACCGCAGTGATGAGTACTGCACCCGCCGCTACATCTTTCGCTATTTTCGCTAACGGATGAAACTGTGGCGTCACCATATCTATGATCGTTTCCACCACGGTATTGAACATCTCAGCAACCAGTACACTCGCTATGGTTATGACTAAAATCATGATTTCATATCGATTTAGCCGCAGCCACCAAGCCATCCCTCCAGCTAAAACAGCAGCTACTATATGGATTTTCATATTACGCTCATACCGAGCGCAATGAATGATACCATCAAGAGCATGAATAAATGCTCTTGAGAAACTTTGCTTATCTACCATTATACACGATGGATGCCTAAAAGAGATAGAACATACTCCTCTTCCTCACGCATCTCACTTTTTTCCTCTTCCGTCATATGATCATACCCTAATAGATGCAGTATACCATGTACTGTTAAATAAGCCAATTCTCGTTCTAAACTATGACCATATTCTTCGGCCTGACGAGTCGCTGTTTCAAGTGAAATAATAATATCACCTAATAAGACTTCTCCTGGAGCATCAATGACCTCTGGTTCCTCGCCTTCATTCAAAGCAAAGGATAATACATCGGTTGGGCAATCTTTTCCTCGATATTGGCGATTTAACTCATGGATGTATTGATCATTTCCAAGTACTACACTCACCTCAGTCTGAACACTGATATCATAAACCTCCGCTGTCTTTTGCAATACTGACCTCACTATTTGTTCCATCGACGGCGTTATCGTCGTCTTTTCCTGCAGATTGTTTATTGCTATTTCCATTTTTACTTTTTCTCCTCTCTAACTCTTTCACGGTTTCCGGATATTCAATGCGTTTATGAAACATACTAGAAAGAACTCTAATAAAAACATCACCAATCACATTTAAATCTTTTAATGTTACATTACATTCATCCAGTTGTCCATCATGCAAACGTTCGCGGATAATTTTACGCACAGTGGCCTCAATTCGATTCGTATTCGGCTTACCGATAGACCTAACCGCCGCTTCACAAGCGTCCGCTAGCATAATAAGAGCCGCTTCTTTGGTTTGCGGACGTGGTCCTTCATAACGAAAATCCGCTTCAATAATACATTCACTATGATCATTCTCTGTTGCCAATTTATAAAAATAAGATACGAGCATCGTACCATGATGTTCTTGGACAATATCAATAATTACCTGTGGTATTTTATAATCTTTACATAAATCTACACCATCTTTAATATGCGACGTTATGATTAATGTACTAAGTGACGGCGCTATTTTTTCATGTGGATTTTCATTGTCTATCTGGTTTTCTACAAAAAAGTACGGTCTTTTTATTTTTCCAATATCATGATAATATGCACCTACTCTTACCGTAATCGGATCAGCACCAATGCTATCCGCTGCTGTTTCTGCCAAATTGCCAAGCATGACACTATGATGATAGGTTCCGGGAGCATCAAGTAGCAGTCGTTGTAGTAGTGGATGATTGGGCTGGGCTAAATTCAGTAATTTAAGAGAAGTTGTAATATTAAATACATTTTCCAAATATGGCAATATACCCGTTGTAATGACCGCAGCCCCAATACCACTCAATACACCCAGTAAGCCTTGAGATAAAATTTGCGCGCCATCTAATTGTTCAATAAAACCAGTGGAAGCAATCACAAGGAAATTAATGGCGGCAATCCGTATTCCCGATCTTGTCAAATTATATCCATGCGCCATTTTAGAAACACTATACACACCAATTACGCTACCAATTAGCGTTGTTGACACTGCCCGCAAATTGTATTCCGCAATAATCCCAAAGAATAACGCTAATACGACACTAACCATTAAACCAATTCTAGCATCAATTAGAATGGCTGCTAGAAGAGCACCTGCCGCAATAGGAGCGACAAAATCAGAATAATAATGAGCGGCTTTACCTAAAAATAATGTTACCACAATAATGAGCCCTAACAACACGACATATAAATCATTTTGGTAGATAGGATAAGCAAATTTATACATGTATCCTAAAATAATAAACATGATTAGTAAGATAAAAACGGCCAATCCGAAAATACGTATTTCGCTAATGTGTCCTTTCGACAATCCCACTTCTTCCATCTGATGAAACTGCTCGTCCGTAATCACATCGCCGCGTCTAACCATAATTTGTCCTTTTTTGATCGTTTCTCGCACAGGCTCAATACTTGTGATCGCCGATTGTTTACGTTTATCCGTTTCCCGGACATTAAATATAAAATTAGGCTTTAAAAGAGCTTGCGCCACCCCAGCTACTACTGATTCTGTAGTTTTCTCTAGACTGAGTTCCTCTGTCTCCAGCACAATATGCTTCCGAGCAAGATCCAGATCATCATCATGAATTCCCCGCTGAAAATATTTATGCAAGATAGTTTTTGTTTGTTCTTCCGCATTGTCAATGCCTTTTTCATTCAAATTAACTAGACTCGCTATAACGTTACTAGGTAATTTCACCTCTAGGATTTGTTGTAATTTTTCTTTTTTTTCTTCAATAGAAGTTATATTTCCATCAAGAACAACCACCCGCGTTGCTTTAAAAATATCCGTTACACTTTCTTCCGCCTTAGCTGTAACAACTACATCAAGGTCGTATACATTCGCTATACTAGCTAATACCTCACCTTCTAATTTTTTAGTTTTTGCAATATCTACATACGCTACCGTCTTCGGTGAAATAATATCACGGTCACTTACTTGTCCTACTTCAAAAGATACTTTATCCGAAACAAAATCAGTTGATAAAATAATCATAAATAGCGCAAAAAATGCTAACCCTAATACAATTCGTCGCGCAACTGGTTTTGCATATACACTTGTCGGCTGAACAAAAAAATCTCTGACTTTATTATTTAATGTTATCAATTATTTCAACTCCACTTACTAGGATAGAATTAAACACTGAATTATAATATACAAAGACTAGGATAAAAGGAAAACACTGCCATACCAACAGTAAGATCAGTTTTCCCCATTACCACTAGTCTTATTCTACGAATACTATACAATCGACTTCTTATATTACCTAAGGTCTATTGATCAGTTGCCCAATATCTTCAGCGGTCTCTATATGCACTTTAATCCGTATCAAATTTTTTTCTGCTATTTTTAATTTCTCAATATTTCTCGTTACTACTTGAGCAGTTTCGGGAATCAACGATTGTATTTTCTCTAATGCAATCACTTTGGCTCGTTCGCGAGCTTCCTCAATACTGAGCGTAATCGTCATAGGATCCGTTTCATAATATCGACTTATATTAGATTCGACAATAAACTCTCTATTCCTCCACCACGGAAGTTTTTTATTGGTTACCTCAACTTCATATCGTTTGTTCGGATCAACATTTACCTTTTTTAATACAAACTCCTCATTCCCCATCCGTAGTGCTACACCGGTTTCCTCTCTACCAGTCCGTTGATAAACAGTCTGCACGAAAGCCACTTCACCATAACTTTCATACCATACTCTAGCTTTTACAATTCCATTGGCTCTAATCAGTTGTGGCAAAGTATCAGGCACGATTGAATTGGTTGGCTTTTGCTCATACAAAACGCCTTTAATTAAGATATCGCCTTTTTTTACTGTATCACCTTTTTTCACTGCACTTTGCCCGGCCAATGGAATGATCTCACTAATCACTCCATCTTTGATCGCAACAATATCTGCTGGTGCTTTGTCGACTTCCTTCGGTATTGTCTTTTCAACAATTTCTATCACTACACGTGTTCCCGTAAAATGGATACCAACCCACGCGACTTCGGGAAAACTAAATAATATTTGATTCTCAATTAATTTTGTATTCACAGTATTTTTGAGCGTTCCTGGCTTCAAGCCATTTTGATCGGCAAATTCCTTAATCCGAATAGCAGAGAGAGTCTGTAAGCCAATAATATCAACAAACCATATATATGACATTAATAGATTCAGTAATAATAAAAATATCATTGCGCCGACCAGAAGCATTTTACGCCGTTTTATTCTTCTCGTTATAAAAGGGAGTCCTGAATAACTGATGACTTCGAGGTGATTTTTACTTTTACGCACCAATGGTCTTATACTGAGAAAATCAGATAACCCCATACAAATGATAATGTCATCTTTTTTTTTAGTTATACTTAATAAAACTTTTTTTTCCATCATGCATAGATTAATAAATTTTTCTGGCATAACGCCACTCACTTTGCATGTAACAGTCCCTTTCATATAAGTGAGAATATCAAATATCATACTTTATTTCCCCCACTATACCCTCCACTAGAATCTGTTCCATTTGCAGGTTAGCCAACATTAAATTTTCACCAATTATGATTAATTCACCTTGGTTTAATTTGATACGCACTAATGAAGGGGTGTACTCAATAATTCCTTTATGATTTTCAATCAATAGTTGTTTATTCCCAAGCATCGTCATGCGTGGTAAATCGAGTACAATATCTTGGGGAATCTCTAGAATACCTGCTATCCTTTGCCAGTGTCTATTATGACGCACAGTACTCCCTCCCTCCATATAAAATATATGCTTATACCATTCTCAATATTCTTAAGAAAAGACTTGGTTTCGACCAAGTCCTCAGACGACGGTCGAAGCCTTAGTCGTTCTTACTTGGAATCAAGAAATGTTATACTTTCTGATTCCGTAAAAAAATAAAAGCGTGGGATGATTCCCACACTTTCACATAACCGGCATCGATGGTAGATAGTCAGTATATCGTTGCTGTAAAAAGGTTTCAAATTTATGAACCTTTACCGGTGCAGCAAAACGCATATAATTGGTTGCTACGATCATTTCACCACACTCTAAATTCTTGATTTCATTCCGTTGACTCAAAATATCTTTACGACACATCGTTTCTAATTTGCTACGATCAGCTTTCGAAGCCAGTCCCAAAATAAACAAGGTATTTAGCTGTGATAGTACTTTGTCCGCCAACAGTCTTGGTTGCTGATCTACTATGCACATACCCAAATTAAATTTTCTTGCCTCGCTGACTAAACGGGCAAATACATTATTACTACTATTTTCTTTCTTACCTAAAAACCGATGAGCCTCTTCTAAGACCATTAATACAGGCTTGATAACTCCCTCTTCTCCTCCACTTTTCTCTGCATAATATTTTAATAGTTTTTTTGATAATAATGTCGATAATGCTTGTTCTCCTATAGCTGAAATATTTTTTAATTCGACAAGCACTACTTTCCCCTGTTCTAATTGGGTAAGCATTTCCTCAATCATCGTATGCTCGTTTTCATCAACATGTAATTCCTGCATTAAATTCCAACAAATACTTTTTATTTTTCCAATGGTTCGAGAGTGAAATTTTTGTCCTGTACACTGTACCAACTCTGCTATAATATCAGCCACTTCATACTGCAATACATATTTCATCCAGTTTTCTTGCCAGATGGTTGATAACTTGTATATTGCATCAAGTTGCGGCTCGGTAAACGTAGCGCAAGCGGTAATATCTTCCGGATCAATATCTGCAAAATTTACACCAATCGTCTCACCATATTCCTTATCATCCGTATGATATACATGTAACCGATCTTTCGATAACGGATGAGATGATAAATCTTTAAAATATTCATTGTGTACATCAAAAATTAATAATCCATAATTTCTATTATCAATCACAGAACTAGCCAATACTTTAATTAGATTGCTTTTTCCCGATCCAGTCGTACCAAATACACCAATATGCTCTGTGATTGCTTGTGATCCATAAATTCCTACAGGCATATCTAATACACCACGTCCACTTTTTAAAAATCCAACTTCTAGGTCACCCTTGATTTCTGATAACAAGCTCGTATCTTGAGAACTAAGAGTTCTTACTTGACTAAAAAAATCAGGGCAGGTTTTAGGGTTTAATAACTGACCACTATCATCCGCATAACAAAGTTGCTCTGCCATACCAATTTTCACAGTATGATTGCCACCTAAATAAAAATCCAAGTCTTCTTGATTTTCTACTTGACCATTTTCATCCAGTTTACTCATCAAATAACCCACACCATTAATGCCCGACCAACGAGATTTCACTTTAAAATCATAGGCTCTAATATAAAACTTATCATTATTTTTACCTTCTACTACTAGAATATCACCAAAATCAACATCTTGATTTGGTCCAACAACAAATTCTACCGATGTACCCTTTGCATATGTTAAGCGCCCCTTGTATTCAGCATCCATCTATTCATTTCCCCCTTTCAAAAAACATAGCTCTTAAAAGCTTTTAACCGCCATTACAAAACTTTAAAATGGTATCTATGTTTATTTATTTTGTACTAAATAGACATAAAAATAACAGGGATTATTTTCCCTGTTATTTTTATGTCTATTTGGTTACATTTTCCCAAATGGTCGTTTTGCCCGTGGTGGTTGTAAAATTTCTGTGAAAATCAATCCATTAATCAACATATTCTGATCGATCTGCCCTTGCCACGGCGACTGGTTTTCTACTGTGCTTAGAGTATTTTGGGGTTTTGTTCTTATCATAGTGGACTCCACTGCAGCAGCACTGGCAGTGAGTATTGTATCTCTTTGATTATTAGAAAGTAGTACTTCCTTTTCCGTAGCTAATGTCGGCTCTATGAGTCCTTGTTTTTCATCTTCTTGCGGACGAATTTCTTCTATTATTTCCGGGAAACTTTTTAAAATAGCCTTTCCAATCGTTTTTACAATGGCCTTTACAATCACAGCTATTAATGCATCCATCATATCACCTATCTTCTAGGTTCTTCTGGCTTAACGGTAGAAGGCATTGCAGGTCCCGCTTTGCTAATCGTTTCTCGCATTTGCGTATCGGCCATAATATTGTTCATATTATAATAATCCATGACTCCAATGCGTCCTTCGGTCAATGCTATGGAAAGAGCCTGTGGTATCTGCGCCTGCGCTTCTACGACTTTAGCCTGCATCTCCTGCGTATATGCTTTCATCTCTTGTTCTTTGGCTACTGCCATCGCTCGGCGTTCTTCCGCTTTTGCTTGAGCAATCCGTTTTTCCGCTTCGGCTTGATCTGTCATCAATTCCGCACCAATATTACGTCCAACATCAACGTCAGCAATATCAATGGATAAAATTTCAAAAGCAGTACCCGCATCAAGACCTTTTGCCAATACTGTTTTTGAAATATAGTCAGGATTTGCAAGTACATCTTTATGATCAACGGACGAACCAACTGTGGTAACAATCCCTTCACCAACCCTAGCTAAAACCGTGGCTTCACCAGCACCACCAACCAAACGATCAATATTGGCCCTTACTGTCACTCTGGCTTTTACTTTGAGTTCAATCCCATTTTTAGCTACCGCATTGACAATTGGCGTTTCAATCACTTTCGGATTGACACTCATTTGCACCGCTTCGAGCACATCACGACCCGCTAAATCAATAGCAGCTGCCCGTTGAAACGGCAGTGGAATCTCAGCACGATGAGAAGCAATCAATGCATCCACAACTCGATCTACATTACCACCAGCCAGATAATGAGCTTCTAATTGATTGACTGTAACATCAAGCCCTGCCTTATTGGCTTTAATCAAAGGCATTACAATTCTCGCAGGCTGTACACGTCTTAGCCTCATACCGACTAATGTAAAAATACCCACCCTTACTCCTGCTGCAATTGCTGAAATCCAAAGTCCAAGGGGAACAAAATGCAAAAACACACTAGCCGCAACAACAAAAAATATAATAACAAATAACGGTCCTATCGTTGCTATCATAACTATCATCTCCTCAATTTTATTTGTTTATAGAGCGCACTACAATTCGACTACCGTTAATACTCACCACCTTTACTTTCGTGCCTGGCTCAATATATTTTCCTTCTGATACTACATCAATTTTCTCCCCATCAATATCAACAATTCCAGCTGGTCTAAGCAAACTAACAACCAATCCTTCCCTACCAAGATAACCACTATAATCATGACTACTATTAAATCCATCTTGAGAGGACTCTGATTCTTTTAGCATTAACCTTGCCCATAATGTACTGGATGGTAAAAATTTAAGTATCAATAAAAAAATAACAATGGCTACCACTAAACTAAAGGATAGTATACTAACAGCCGCCATATTGCCACCTAAGGTCAGAAAAAAACTTGCTATGATACAACCAATACCACTAATACCCCAAAAACCAAAACCAGGTACATACAGTTCAATCAGTAGCAGAAAAATACCGCTGATAAATAAAATAAATTCAAGCCATCCTGCTACACCTGTCAACCACTGGCTACCAAAAAACAATAAAGCAGCAAATAAGCCAACCGCACCAGCAACACCCATACCAGCGGTTTTGATCTCTGTAAAGATAGCTAAAAATATTACTGATAATAATAATGATTTTACTGTAGAATCCGATAACCAACTCGCTAATTTTTCCTGCGTACCAAGATTATATTCCACGATCTCATAGTCTATTAATTTATAATATTGGAGCACTACACTTCGATCTGCAGCTGATAGATCTGCATATCCAACTTGTATTGCTTGATAATCTGCCAAAGCCAAAATTTGCCCTGGCGCCGCATATCCAGGTAACCCTAATGTCTTATCCACCATAGCCTCTGCCACTTTAACATTACGCCCCTTTTGATTGGCAGTCGCAGCAAACTCTGCCTTGAGTGCAGCAATTGTTTTCTCCGTAGTTGGAATAGGCTCTGCTGCACCAATACTTCCTCCCGGAGCAATCGCAATATGCTGATGAGCAAGAGCAATTAATGCTCCAGCTGACCAAGCCCGATTTTTTATATAACAAATTGTTTCTATAGGCGTTTGACTAATAATATCACGAATCGTAACTGCAGAATCAACCAAACCACCAAACGTATCCATTTCAATCATTATCGCTCTTGCCTGCTTGTTTTCCGCATCCGCTACCGCTTTTTTCACCAAAGCTGCCTGCCCACCATCAATTTCGCATTTTTTATTAATAATAACCACCGGTTGAGGATTGGCAAGCACTGTAGAGTAGGTCATAATTCCACTAAAAACTATACACAGAGCGATCACTATAAAAATTCGACGCATCATATCACTCCTATGCTATGATAAAATATTTGTTACTATGTAAAAATTTGCTTAATTCCCAGATGATTCTATTATACTACATATTATCTAAAAAACTTACCAATATATATTTTATCACTTCTCTATAAGAAAAGACTTGGCTTCGGCCAAGTCTTCAGACGCAGGCAAAAGCCTTAGTCGTCCTTACTTGGAACCCTAGAAAGTGATATACTTTCTGATTCCATAAATTAAAATCCGGTACTTATTTAAAAAATAAGTACCGGATTTACTCATTGATTTAGCATCTCTCGTACAATGGTGTTTACCAACTTACCATCAGCACGTCCCTTGACTTTAGGCATAAGAACCGCCATCACTTTACCCATTTCTTTAGGGCTAACTGCACCAGATTCTGCTACAGCATTTGCTACTAAAGTACGGATTTCAGCTTCAGCTAGTTGCTCTGGTAAATAAGCCATCAAAATTTCAAGTTCTTGTTCTAAGCTTTCGACCAAATCTGGACGATTGGCTTTTTTGAACTCATCCATTGAATCTCGACGCATTTTTACCTCTTTTGCCAAAACATCTAAAACCTCATCATTAGAAAGTTCTTGCTTACGATCAATCTCGACATTTTTTATGTTAGCGCGTACCATACGGATTACAGAAAGACGTAACTTACCTGCCTCTTTGTCCCGCATAGCCTGCTTCATATCGTCTGTCAATCTCTCTTTTAGAGACATATACATACCTCCGAAACGTGCAAAATCTTTACTTAGAACTTACGTTTACGCGCAGCTTCGGACTTTTTCTTGCGCTTTACGCTTGGTTTTTCATAATGCTCACGCTTTCTTATTTCAGCAAGGGTGCCTGCTTTTTGGCAAGTACGTTTGAATCTGCGGAGTGCACTATCAATTGTTTCGTTTTTTCCTACTTTAACTTCTGACATCTGATATCCCTCCCTCCACTTGGACCGTTCCGGGGAAGTGTATTCTCTTACATACACCTAAAGATTATACACGATAATGTTATGCATTGTCAATATTAACCTGGCGGCCATTTCATAAATCGTCCACCTAACATGTGCCAATGCAAATGATGAACAGTTTGCCCACCATTATCTTTTGTGTTTACTACCAAACGAAAGCCATCTTCATCTAGCCCTAACTCTGTGGCAATCTTTGGAATGGTAGATAAAACATGACCCATAAGGGGAATATCTTCAGACGTAAGTTCCAGGAGATTCGCAATATGTTTTTTGGGAATTACCAGCACATGTACCGGCGCAGCTGGGTTTATATCAGGAAACGCAATGATATGTTCATCCTCATATAAAACAGTTACGGGTATTTCCTTGGCCGAAATTTTACAAAAAATACATTCCTGCGGCATACTACAACACCTCCCTTCTTGGCTCACTATGTTCATGTCGTCTGAGATAGATATGTAAATACTATAATCATAAATCACTATAATCATAGAATCAGACTCTATCAAATTACCTATTCTGCTTTTTTTGTAGTTTTCCTGCTATAAAGTACAAATTTTATAATAAAATTTAATCAATGATGGTTCCCCAGATACCATCACGATATAGTTTTTCTAAATGAACGGTATACATTTTCCGCTTTGTAGTATCAACCGCATTCGCGTATACTCTAATATAATTACCTGCTAAGCCCTCTACTATACCATCATGTTCTGGTTCAAATAAGACAGTTATATCTTGATTTAGAAACCGCTTTTGAAATTCGCTAGTTTTTTTCTCAGCTAATTGTTGCATTTGATGCACTCTACGCTTTTTTTCCTCTTCCAGCACTTGATCAGCATAATCCGCTGCCGGTGTCCCCCTGCGCTTAGAATACGGGAAAATATGCATACTAGAAAAGTTCATACTTTCTACAAATTGCAAAGCATTAGCAAACATGTCCTCTGTTTCCCCAGGAAATCCAACAATAATATCGGTAGATATCGCGATATCTGGTATTCGAAGTTGAATGTTTTCAATCAACTCGCGATACTGAGCTAACGTATAATGGCGATTCATCGCCAAAAGAACCTGATCATCACCTGCTTGCAATGGTAAATGTAGGTGATGACAAAGTCTATGATCCTCTTTCATAATATCAATTAATTCATCTGACACTTCAATTGATTCTAATGATCCTAATCTTAGCTGCACAAGACCGTCTAGATTCAGTACAGCCTTCACTGCATCCACCAAAGTGTCCTCGCCATGTTCACGGCCATAAGCCCCTAGATGAATTCCTGTCAGTACAATTTCTTTAAATCCAGCTGCAATCAATTTTGTAGCTTCTGTAATCACACTCGCTAGAGGGCGAGACCGAAGAGGTCCTCGCGTATAAGGAATAATACAATAAGAGCAAAAATTAGTACAACCTTCTTGTATTTTTAGAAATGCCCGTGTACGCCCCGGTGTTTCAAACAACGGAATATCCTCAAAATGATCTGCAGTCATAATATTGCTAACAACATTTAACACCGTATCAGAATTACCAGCTTGTTCCACAAGATCCACAATCTGTTGCCGATCTTGCGTTCCCACAATCAGATCAACGCCTTCAATTGCTTCAATCTCTTCCGGCGACACCTGGGCATAACAACCCGATACCGCTACAACAGCTTTATCATTTAGCCTGATGGCTCGCCGAATAAGCTGGCGTGATTTCTTTTCACCCAAATGAGTCACGGAGCAGGTATTAATCACATATACATCTGCCACTTCATCAAAAGAAGTGATTTGATAACCACGCTGCTTAAATAGCCCTTCCATAATCTCTGTCTCAAACTGATTTACTTTACATCCTAGCGTAGTAAATGCAACTCGTGGCACACTCAGCCCCCCAAATCACCATATTCATACATGAGAATCGATAACCCCGCTAATGCAGCTGTCTCTGTGCGCAAAATACGTGGTCCTATGGTAACAATAGAGGCACCATGACTACTGCACATTGCAACTTCTTTGGCACTAAAACCACCTTCAGGACCTACTATGAGCAGATAGTTTTCCCCGTGGTGCTGAGTTAAAGCTTGCTTTAGACCCTGCATAGCTTGTCCTTCATATAGCATCAATACGACGATATCATCAGCAAGGCTCTCGAATAGAGCTGACAAAGTTGCAATCGGTTCCACGGTAGGAACGAGCGAGCGACCACATTGTTTTGCAGCCTCCATCGCAATCTTCTGCCAGCGTTCACGCCTGGTATTTTTTTTAGCATGATCATAATGCACTACACAATGTTCTAATTCAAGCGGATAAATCCCTTTTACCCCTAGTTCCACTGCTTTTTGTACAATATAATCCATCTTATCGCTTTTCGGCAACCCTTGTGCCAAATAAATAGTAACAGGTGCTTCTTTGTCTTCCACTACTGTTTCTTGTAGAGTCACGATCACCTTATCCACTGCAATCTGATCAATCCTTGCAATACCACTACTTCCATCCGGCGATACCACAATAATGCGATGACCGACAGGAAGTCGTAGAACTCTGCTGATATGATGAGCATCTAATCCTTCAATACTCATCTCATCAAGTAATGGAGTATCAATAAAAAAGCGACGCAAATTAGCAGCCCCCTTTGTGAGCCACCATCGCAACCCATCCGCCTTCTTCAATCACTTTATCAATGACTAAATTTTGTTCTAACATCGCAGCCGTAACATCGCTTAAACGTTCGGTAATAATACCACTGGCAATAAAAACACCACCGTCTTTTAATCGTCCAGGGATATCCACTACGAGTTTAATCACAATATCGGCAATAATATTAGCAATGATAACATCCGCTTGCCCTGTGATTCCTGTTAATAAATCACCATGAGCTACATGGACGATGTCTTGCACCTTGTTAATCTCTATATTTTCGCTAGCTACCCGCACGGCAACACGGTCAAAATCTACAGCCTGCACCGTAGTCGCACCAAGTTTTGCAGCAGCTATAGATAAAATACCTGATCCTGTACCTACATCAAATACAACATGCCCCGGTTTTATCACTTCTTCTAATACTCGACAACACATCGCTGTCGTATGATGAGTTCCTGTCCCAAAAGCCATACCAGGATCGAGTTCAATAACCAAATCATCCTGCATCAGTGTATATTCTTCCCAAGATGGTTTGATAACGATTCGCTCTCCAACTTTTATAGGATGAAAAAATTCTTTCCATGATGATGCCCAATCTTCTTCCATAACTTCACGACATTCCCTGATCCCTGATCCATTATCGATGCCATACGTCACTAATTCTTGAAATTTTTCTTCAAAAAATCCGAGTTTTGCATCTAGATGCTCATCTGCAGGTAAATATGCCTTTACCGTTACAATTTCAGTATTGACTTCTTCGGGAATATCCGAATAATCCCATCGTCCAGACCTAAGGTATGAATTAACAAGCTCAGGATCTTCGACAACAACACCGCTAGACCCCAAGTCATGAAAAATGTTAGCTACCATATCAGCAGCCTCATGTGTAGTCTGAATACTAATTTCAGCCCATTTCATACCAATCGCCCCTTATATTTAATTTATACTCCACCAAAGATGTCCTTTACCTTTTTAAAGAAATTCTTTTGCTCTTGATTGATATTTTCTCCACTTGCTTTCGCAAATTCTTGTAACAGTTCCCGTTGCTTATCATTTAATTTTTGTGGCGTAAGTACTTTGACTCGTACATGTTGGTCACCACGTCCATTACCTCTAAGATGCGGAATACCTTTCTCTTTTAAGCGGAATACAGTACCAGATTGAGTCCCTTCTGTAATTTTAAGTTTTACTTTACCATCAAGTGTAGGAACTTCAATTTCATCACCCAAAGTAGCCTGTACGAAACTAATTGGTACCTCGCAGATGACTTCACTACCTTCACGTGTAAATAGTTTGTGCCCTTTTACAAAAATATAAACATATAAATCTCCAGCAGGGCCCCCACGAGCACCAGCTTCGCCTTCATTTGAGACGCGAAGTCTTGAACCATTATCAACACCAGCTGGGATTTTAACTTTAATTTTACGTTTTGCACGTACTTTCCCCTGTCCATGGCATTCTTTACATGGTGATTGTACAATTTTCCCTTCCCCATTACAACGATCACAAGTTCTCGTATTGATCATGCGGCCAAAAGGTGTGTTCTGAGCGACTTGTACTTGCCCTGTTCCCTTACACTGACTACATGTTTCCGCATGTGTTCCAGGAGCAGCACCTGAGCCACCGCATTTTTTACAATCTTCGGTTCGAGGAATTTGAATTTCTGTTTCGACACCAAAAGCGGCTTGTTCAAAAGCAATTTCCATATCATAACGTAAATCCGATCCTTTTTCTGGACCTGCATGACGACCGCCAAAACCCGACTGTCCACCAAAAAACATGTCGAATATATCATTAAAGCCGCCACCGCCGCCGCCACCAAATCCGCCAAATCCTCCAGCACCACCGCCACTACCATCAAAAGCAGCATGCCCCATTTGGTCATATTGCCCACGACGATCCGCATTGGATAGAACCTCATAGGCTTCATTTACTTCTTTAAACTTAGCTTCTGCCTCTGGTTTATCGCGGTTTACGTCTGGATGGTACTTACGAGCCATTTTACGAAAGGCCTTTTTTATTTCATCATCAGACGCATTCTTATTCACGCCTAGCACTTCATAATAGTCGCGTTTACTCACTTTACACCATCCTAAAACTTTATATTTCACAGCAAAAAACAATTGAACCACAAAAACACACAGTGCCTTTAGGGCAATATCATGTCTGAGCGGTTAATTAAACCATTACTAATTATATAGTATTTGGCAGGGAATACAATATCCCTGCCAAATATCTATTACTTCCTCTTACTTAAGTGGGATTACTTCTTTTCATCGTCGACTACTTTATATTCAGCGTCAACAATTTTTTCGTCTTTTTCCCCACCAGGTGCTGCTTGCCCTGCTTGAGCAGCCTCAGCAGCTTCTTGTTCTTCTTTATACATAGCAGCTGACATTTCATACAATGGTTTTGTTAACTCTTCTGTATCTGCTTTAATTTTTTCAATGTCTGTGCCTTTTAGGCTTTCTTTCAATTGTTCAGCAGCTTTTTCTACTTTTTCTACTAGTTCTTTATCTGCTTTATCGCCCATATCTTTAATGGTCTTTTCTGCTTGGTATACTAAAGAATCAGCATTATTACGAGTTTCTACTTCATCTTTACGTGCTTTATCTTCCGCAGCATGTGCTTCTGCTTCTTGTACCATGCGTTCAATATCATCTTTATTCATGCCACCTGAAGAGGTAATGGTGATTTTTTGTTCTTTACCAGTTCCCAAATCTTTTGCTGATACATGAACAATACCATTCGCATCAATATCAAATTTTACTTCGATACGTGGCACACCGCGTTGTGCTGGTGGAATATCTTTTAGTTCAAAACGACCTAGAGTCTTATTGTAGGTAGCCATTTCACGTTCACCTTGTAAAACATGAATGTCTACAGAAGGTTGATTATCAGCAGCTGTGGAGAATATTTGGCTCTTAGATGTAGGAATCGTAGTATTACGTTCAATAATCTTAGTGCATACGCCACCTAATGTTTCAATACCAAGAGAAAGTGGAGTAACATCAAGAAGTAGCACGTCTTTTACTTCGCCTACAAGTACACCAGCCTGGATAGCAGCCCCTACCGCTACACATTCATCAGGATTTACACCACGATGAGGTTCTTTACCCAAGAATTTTTTAATCGCTTCTTGTACTGCTGGAATACGAGTCGAACCACCAACCAAGATTACTTTTTCAATATCGCTTGGAGACAAACCAGAGTCGCTCATAGCCTGGCGAGTTGGTCCCATTGTAGATTCAACCAAATCAGCAGTTAATTCATCAAATTTAGCTCTTGTAAGGTTAAGATCCAAATGCTTAGGACCATTTTGATCTGCCGTAATAAATGGTAAGTTAATATTTGTAGTCATTACGCCAGACAATTCGATTTTCGCTTTTTCAGCTGCTTCGCGTAAACGTTGCTCTGCCATGCGATCTTTTGATAAATCAACGCCAGTTTCTTTTTTGAATTCAGAAATAAACCATTTCATGATACGTTCATCAAAATCATCGCCGCCCAAACGGTTATTACCATTGGTAGCTTTTACTTCAAATACGCCTTCACCAAGTTCTAGGATGGATACATCAAACGTACCGCCCCCTAAGTCAAATACAAGTACTGTATGGTCATCACCTTTGTCAATACCATAGGCAAGCGCTGCTGCTGTTGGTTCATTGATAATTCTTAGTACTTCAAGACCAGCAATCGTTCCTGCATCTTTCGTTGCTTGACGTTGGCTATCATTATAATATGCAGGAACAGTGATTACAGCTTTCGTCACTGTTTGACCTAAATAAGCTTCTGCATCTGTTTTTAATTTTTGCAAAATCATTGCGGAAATTTCTTGTGGTGTATAGTTTTTGCCATCAATTGTTACTTTATGATCTGTACCCATATGACGTTTGATCGAACTAATTGTACGATCAGGATTGGACACCGCTTGACGTTTTGCAACTTGACCAACTAAACGTTCATCTGTCTTAGAAAAACCTACGACAGATGGAGTAATGCGTGCACCTTCCGCATTCGCAATAACAACTGGTTCTCCACCTTCCATTACTGCTACACATGAATTTGTTGTTCCAAGATCTATACCAATTACTTTTGACATGATGTATTCCTCCTCGAATATGTAAAATTTTGTACATTCAAATGAAGTCTATGCGACTTATATCTTACAGAAGTAACAGATATTCTCTTACTTCTAATTAAGAACTCTTAATTACCCACGACTTTTACCATACTAGGTCTAATCACCTTACCACGTACAGTATACCCTTTTTGTAATTCTTCCACGATCGTGCCGTCTACTTGATTTTCATCTTCGACACGCATAACCGCTTCATGCTTTTGTGGATCAAAAATCTGTCCCACTGCTTCCACTGTTGCCAATCCACATTTTTCAAGAACCTGAAGGAACTGACGATGAATCATCTCAACCCCTTGTAAGACAGTTGCCGCATCTTGTGTTGCTGCACTGCTTAAAGCTCTTTCAAAATTATCAACTACCGGTAATAAATCAAGTAGTACATTTTGCGCTACAACAACTGATAAATCTTCTTTTTCTTGACGAGTACGGCGGCGATGATTTTCAAAATCGGCCTGCAAGCGTTTATAGCGGTCAATATGTTCTTCCACTAAACGTTTTTGCTCTACAATATCTGCTTCCAATTTATTTGTCTCATCATTTTCTACACTATCAATAATCGGCTCGACAGTTTCCTCTACTACTTCATCATTCGCATTCTCTACTTCGTTTTCTTTAGTCAATTATATCACCTCATATTTTAAAATTGTGTCAATCCAGCTACTTTATTGACCCCAGCTTGAGCGGCATGACCGTTTTCCACTTTCTTTTTGATAATCGTATCAATCCGCAAAATAGCAATCGCTACTTCACCAGCTGCTTTTACTGCATGTAATTTTACCTTTACAGGGTCAACAACACCTAGCTCTAGCATATCAACAATTTCACCAGTATCACAATCAATCCCCAATGAATCTACACCACTACTACCATGCGCAGCCACTACCTCTTCTATCTTTTCCAGAGGATTGTAACCAGCGTTTTCTATAATTTGCGATAATGGCCGCCGCAAGGCATGGGTTACACAATCCACCCCATACGCGGACATACCCTTCACATTTCCTCGCGAACTTTCGATGAAACGGCTAATCGCTATTTCTATAGAACCACCTCCAGGCACATATCCACTTTGGATAGCCGCCTGTACGCTAGATGCTGCATCTTGGGCAATACGTTGACGTTCGCCAACGACTTCAGCTGTCGAAGCACCTACTAAAATAGTAGCCATCGGTTTACCAGCCCCGCCCAAAATACGAATATGTTTTAACTTTTCATCACTATATATCGTAGACGATTGTCCTAGATATTTTTCAATATCAGCTAACTCTTTTTTGAGGCCAGTACGTTTGATCATTCGCGCTCCCACATGTTCTGCAGCACGCCTTAAATCTTCACTTGGCACTCGCTGAATCACCATAATACCAGCATCGGTTAATATTTCTTCCGCCATGGCATGCACACCTCGGTCTACTAATACCACTGCTACGCCAAGCTGGATGATTTTATATACATTGTTTTTAAATTCATGTTGTAATTCACGATACAGATTAAATCCAGCCTCTGTACTTAATGCTTCATCCTCAAGCGTTTCAGGTTCTAAGGCATCATCAATGACGAGTACCTTTGCTTGGCTTACCGTTAAGGGCATTTCCTGATTCATACGTTCTTTGCCAACAATTACACCCATAAATACTTCATTATCAGCGCCTGCCTCAGCTAGGATAATATCTGATAATTTAAAATTAGGTTCACATAATTTTGTAGCGCCAATTAAGCCAGCAGACTTGACAACAAGCTCTGCAATATCTTCATATTCGCGCCCGGCAATCATGGCAATATTGTGTAATATCGGATCATTCACATCAGCAATCAGCCTTGTATGTAGCTTGATTTGCTCTAACGCACAATGTATACCATATCGAACCCCTTCGATAACCCTAGAAATAGGAACTCCTCGTAGTACTTGATTAACCCCTTCACTTACAAGACCACCAGCCATAATGGTTGCTGTTGTGGTACCATCTCCAACCGCAGCTTGTTGCGCCTTAGCAATATTGATCAGCATATTCGCTGCTGGATGATTGACTTCCATTTTATCCAAAATGGTAACACCATCATTGGTAATAATAACATCCCCTGAAGCATCCACTAGCATGGTATCAAGCCCCTTAGGGCCAATTGTACCTTCCACAGCGGCTGTAATGGCTCTAACAGCATTGGCATTCGTCATGAGTGCTGCTAAACTCTCATCCGCCTCAGAACTATTGCTACCTGGCTTTCGCTTCATCTGTTACTACCCCCAACTCATCATACTATGTATAGTAGAGTTAGTATTACCTAACTCTACACCTTATACTTTTTTAATACCTCTCCCAAGTGGCGATGCATAAATTCCAGTACGGACATGACTTTGCCATAATCCATTCTAGTCGGCCCTAATACTGCTACCGTTCCGACTACTTCACCTTCAATACGATAAGTAGCCTGCACCATACTACAGTCTTTAATACCACTATATTTATTTTCACCACCAATAGTAACAATTACACCATCATTTTCTTGTTTCTGTAAAATATCACATAACAATTGTTCTTCTTCTAACATGTCAAGAAATGATTTGACTTTGTCTACATTTTTAAATTCAGGTTGGCTGAGCAGTTGCGTCGTACCCCCAAGATATAATCGTTCATTTCTTTCCACAACCAATGCTTGCCTTAGTATTTCGATTGCCGTTTCAAACAACTCTGCATCTACATCAATTTCATGTTGTATATCTTTGCGTACCGCTACTTTTATCTTATCAAAAGAAAGTCCAGACAAACGTTTCGTGATACTATCAGCAATTTGCTTCAAATCAGCGAATGATGTACCTTCCGGTATATCAATCACCTTATTTTCTACCAATCCGGTATCTGTAACCACTACTAAAATAGCCCGCGACTCATCAAATGGTAGAAACTTTAAATATTTAAGAGCACATTGCGATACTTGTGGTGCTAGTACTAATGAAATATTACTAGTCATTTTTGACAAAAGCTTAGCCGTTTCCTGAAACACTTCTGCCACATGGCGAGTCTTAAGTTGATACCAATTTTGGATTAATTCCCTCTCTTGTTCGGATATTTGTGTCGGTGCTAATAAAGAGTCTACATAAAACCGATACCCTTTCGCAGAAGGTATACGTCCTGAAGATGTATGCAGTTGTTCAAGATAGCCTAATAGTTCCAGATCGGCCATTTCGTTACGAATGGTCGCTGGACTGACTCCCAAATCATGCTTACGCGCAATCGTTCGTGAACCAATAGGCTCAGCGGTGGAAATATAATCATCAATAATAGCTTGAAGGATACTTCGTTTTCTCTTATCTATCATACAAGCTCCACCTCCTATTATTAGCACTCTCTATGAGTGAGTGCTAACGCCTAATAAAAAAATACCACTCTTAAGACCGAATGTCAAGGTCTAATCCACGAGTCTTAAAAAAAATATTATATATTTTTGCTTTATTCTGGCAAAAATGCACCAAATACAATATTTCCATATTTCATACCGATTACGCTAAGATGAATTTGTTCTTTTGTTGCAACAATAAGCTTTTTTTCAACCAATTCTGATACTACTTCTCGATAATGTTGAAAAAAATCAGTCTGAAAATATTGATCGAATGCTTGTACTGATAATCCCTGTACCGTTCGCAATGATAAAAAAACATATTCTGCCATCGCAATGTTGCGTTCTGGGGTTTCCCATATTTCGATCGGTGATTGCCCGTTTTGAATGGTTTGTATATAGGATAGAACATCCACTATATTGGCTCGCCTCTCACTTTGCCAAAAAGAGTGAGCTGCAGCGCCAACCCCAATATAAGGCTGATACTGCCAATACTTTAAATTATGGCGACATTCATAGCCTTGTTTTGCAAAATTAGATATCTCATATCGCTTAAATCCATTTGCCGGCAAAAACTCGGTTGTCATCTGGTACATAGCCTCGTCCACTTCTTCTTCTGGCAACTGTAACGTACCATCTTGCTGCATCTTAGCAAAGTGTGTGCCCTCTTCTACTTTTAACCCATAGGCCGAAATATGAGTAATGTCCATTTGTATGGCCTGCATCATACTATCTTGCAGCTCTTTAACCGACTGATCCGGCAGTCCATACATTAAATCAACATTAATGTTATCAAATCCAGCTTCCTTTGCCATATGAATGACTTCTCTTGCCTGCTGAGCAGAATGTATCCTGCCGATTCCTAGCAGTAGTGGATCGGAAAAACTTTGCACTCCAAAACTAAGACGATTCACACCACCAGCACGTAACACGTCTAGCTTTTGCTGATCCACTGTACCAGGGTTGGCTTCCATACTAAATTCAACAGTCGGTGCAAGCGAAAAACTAGTATTCACTTGCCGTAATAGTTGCTTTAAGGAACTCGCTGGCAAGACAGTTGGCGTCCCACCACCAACATAAACAGTGTCAACTATACAACCAGATAAAACGCCGCCCAAGCCAGAAATTTCCTGACATAAGGCGGCAACATAAGGCTGATATAAGTGAGTCAGATTGGCATGAGAAGGAAAATCACAATACAAACACTTTTGTTGACAAAAAGGAATATGAATATATAACCCAATCTTCATCATCTATCACCTTTAATCAATCTTTAATATGGCCATGAAAGCTTCCTGTGGTACTTCTACATTACCAACTTGCTTCATGCGCTTCTTACCTTCTTTTTGTTTTTCTAACAATTTACGTTTTCGGCTAATATCGCCACCATAACATTTGGCCAAGACATCTTTGCGCATAGCTCGTACACTTTCCCGTGCTATTACCTTATTACCAATAGCTGCTTGAATTGGAATTTCAAACATTTGTCTTGGGATAATGCCTTTTAATTTTTCTACTAGAAGTCGTCCTCGATAAGTAGCTTTATCGCGATGCACAATAATTGACAATGCATCAACAATTTCACCATTTAATAAAATATCAAGTTTTACTAATTGAGATTGTCGGTAGCCAACCATTTCATAATCTAATGATGCATAGCCCCGAGTAGCAGATTTTAAACGATCAAAATAATCATAAATAATTTCACTGAGTGGCAAATGATATGTAATCATAACCCGAGTAGTATCTAAATATTTCATATCTTTAAACTCACCGCGTTTTTCCTGCGACAGTTCCATTACTACCCCTACATAATCATTAGGCACAATGACCATTGCCTTGACATAAGGCTCTTCGACATGTTCAATTTCTTGCGGCGTTGGTAGTTTAGAAGGATTTTCAATTTCGAATATTTCACCATCGGTCTTAAACACTTTATAGATAACACTTGGTGCTGTTGTAATCAATGAAAGATTGTATTCGCGCTCTAAGCGTTCTTGTACGACTTCCATATGTAGTAATCCGAGGAAACCGCAACGGAAACCAAATCCTAGCGCAATCGATGTCTCTGGTTCAAATATCAATGATGCATCATTTAGTTTTAATTTTTCTAATGCATCCCGTAAAATATCATATTCTGAAGTATCTACAGGATATAAACCGCAGTATACCATCGGTGTAACCTTACGATAACCAGGTAGTGCCTCAGCAACTGGATTGTCAGCATCTGTGATAGTATCACCAACACGAACATCTTTGACATTTTTAATGCTACCAGACACAAAACCAACATGTCCTGGTCCTAGCTCTGCAACATTCGCCATCATGGGTTTAAAGACGCCAACCTCTGTTACCTCTACGATTTTATTCGTAGCCATCATTTTCATTTTCATACCTGGCTTAATCGTCCCATTTATTACCCGCACATAGGCAATAACACCTTTATAGGCATCAAAATGAGAATCAAAAATCAATGCACATAGTGGCTCATCCGCATTCCCTTTTGGTGGTGGAATCTTTGTTACAATGGCTTCTAATACTTCTTCAATACCAATACCTGTTTTGGCACTGGTAAGTACGGCATCTGAAGTATCTAAACCAATAACATCTTCAACCTCTTTTTTTACACGCTCTGGGTCAGCACTAGGTAAATCAATTTTGTTAATAACCGTAACGATCTCCAGATCATTATCAAGTGCCAAATATACATTCGCCAATGTTTGGGCTTCAATCCCTTGCGCTGCATCAACAATCAGCAATGCACCTTCACAAGCTGCCAAACTACGTGATACTTCATAACTAAAGTCAACGTGCCCTGGTGTATCAATCAAGTTTAACATATACGTTTCGCCATCTTTAGCGGTATAGGATAATCGTACAGACTGCGCTTTAATTGTGATTCCCCGTTCACGCTCAAGATCCATATGATCTAGTACTTGTGATTCCATCTCTCTTGATGAAAGGGTACCTGTATACTCAATTAGCCGATCAGCAAGTGTAGACTTCCCGTGATCTATATGAGCAATTATCGAAAAATTGCGGATATTGCTGGTTTTCATAAAACCCTCCCTCTAAATATAGACAACTAATTACTGGTATTGATTATATCACCTGCTACATATCACCTGCAAGTATTACCTCAACTGCTTCCGATAAACATATATCTTTTGTCCAAGATCATGTATATATAATTCTAATTTTTGCTTATACTTGAAAGCTTCTGTTACCAGCAACTTAGCCTCTTCTTCCAAAAAAACCAGCTCTTTTGTACAATCAATTTCAATATAAGTCGGTATCGTAATATCATGTTCGGGGGTTTTTATCATTACATTTTTATCTGTATGGATGATTTCTCCCACTGGATATATTGTACGCATCGTATAACCAATTCCTAATATATAGACAGTATAAACCTCACTTTGATTACGAATAATAGAAAAGGCATGATCTGGATTCTCCTGTTGCGTTAGACTATGTAGTTGCCTTTCTGATACAGATACCCCAATGACTATAACACTAAGTAAAATGAATAAGCCGCGCAAAAGAAGCCGAATCTCCCGATACTCTACTAAGCAAAACACAAAATCACCTTATTTTCACTATTATTTATTCTCAGCAATAATTTCAGCTACAATATCACCAAGTAGTTCAATTCCCCGCTCCGCTTCTTCTTTCGTATTTTCCTGACAACCAACTTCTATCAACAAAGCCCGAGGATGCAAATGCTGGTTATAGCGCCAATCATCTAGCCGGATACCCCGTGAAACACCTGGATACTTCTGATTCATCTTCGCATCAATTAATTTAGCAAACGCATGATTGCTCTGCCAATGAGGCTGAACCAGTCCTGGTTGCCCAGTCGTCACAATAATCATCATTCGCGCAACCTGTACACCATTCACTGTCGCGATATAATTCTCCCTTTTTTCAGCATCACGATGGATATCAAAGATCATTTGCAGAGATGGATTTTCGGATAGCATATTTTTTACAGTCGTCTCAGAAGCACCATATGCCTTCATAAAACTTGGATAATCATGAATCGTAGTACTTTGCACTGCCAAAATTCCATAGGTATTCAAGCGTTTACTCAGCGCTTCTCCTACCTGTACAATATCACCTCGTTGTCCACCAGGACAATGAGAACGGCCACTACTAGGAATAAAAGATTCCGCTGTATGGGTGTGATAAATTCCAACTAACGGTTTACTACTTGATAAATTAACCGTTGAATCAAATTGAGGAAAGTCCGGCAAATTCATTGCACTAACCACCTGGGTTTTAGATTGGGTCGCCGCCAAGATTGGGATTTCCGCCTGTAGAAAAGATCGCATATCTTTAACGTCTATATTGGTGAAAAACAGTATGGTTTCTCTTACTATCTGCCGCGTACTACTTTCATTTTTGTCTTTTATTACTACTTTCGGTTCTGTAGCACTACCTAACCTCGGGACACCTGAAAATAATAAATCACGCCATTTAGGTAGATGTAACATTTGGTATTGCTGCATTCCAGCGCTAGTAGTCACTGGTACGACTTCCTCCGATTGATTACTACATTTCCATATCATGATACATATACTCAATATAGCAACCGTAACAAGTATGCTTTTTTTTATAAAATAAATTCTTCTTACTCGGCGGCGCACACATCTTGCTAACATGCTTTCCTCCCATTGACACCTAAACGGATGATCCTATAGGTTGTCATAATTTTTGTTTACATACAATGTATATGCCTAGGAGGAAAAGGATATGAATAGAAAAACCACACGAAACGCAAAGACCACTGAGATTTTTTAACATCTCTGATGTGACCTTTGCGCCCTTTCACTGTAAATATTGATAAATATTTGCATAATCAATATGCGGATGCATTGCCTGGTTAATTCCGCCGGCCACGACAACTGCAATATCTTCTATAAAACGATCTACTTCTTTGGGCGTTACCATTAAATCGCCAAGAACTTCTGGTAACACCTGTCCCACAATAGTCTTGCGATCAGCATCCGATAAATGTTCCATACTCTTAAAATAACGCGCAAAAGGAGCGCTTTGCTGCAAGGTATCAATGGTATCCATCGCAATCGTCGAAGCATGAACCACTGTCGGCACACCAATCGCAATAACGGGAACCCCTAGCGATTCTTTCGTTAGTCCAAACCGTTTATTTCCGACACCTGAACCAGGGCGAATTCCTGTATTAGCCAATTGCACTGTTGTGATGACTCTACGACTCGAAGCCGCAGCCAATGCATCAATCGCAATGACCAAATCTGGTTTTATTGTACTGACGATTCCTTGAACAATTTCCACTGTTTCCATACCGGTAATTCCTAGAACACCTGGCGCAATAGCACAAACTGATCGTACCCCACCCTTAAGTTCAGGTGATAACATTTCTTGCAAGTGGCGAGTAACCACTATTTTTTCTACTGCCCGTGGTCCTAGAGCATCGGGAGTGATATTGCGATTACCTAGACCAATAACGAGTACCATGGCATTCGGAGGCAACTCGACCATACTCACTAATTCTTGCCCGAGCATCTTCATTATTTTTTCTTGCAGTGGTGTATTTTTATACTTAAGACCTTGCGCTTCAATGGTAATATATTTCCCTTGCCCTTTCCCCATAATACGTTCTGCCTCAGCGCTCGTAACACTCACTTTGGTCGTAATAGAGTCTTCCTCTTCTACTGTCTCTACAATCACTCCCGGAATCTCTTCACTGACCTTGCGGCTGATCATCTCTCTTGCTTCTAAGGCTAAATCGGTTCGTGGTGTCCAGCTAACATTCTCCACTCGAATCATACTCCTTACATTAGATATGAAATCATCATTACTGTAACCTGAATATAGATTCGTTATACAGCGGATTTAAAAAAAGAAAAGCGGACTTTCGCCAAGCCTTAGCATAGACCAAAGTATTAGTTGCCCTTACTTATAATCGAGAAAGTGTTCTACTTTTTAATTGTGGAATAATAGAACAATAGAATTGTTAATTCTTACTTGCATATTCTAGCATCACGTGCTAGAATACTATAGGTAACATGCTCTTTAAGGAGGTGAATCACTTGCCAAACATTAAATCATCTGAACGTAGCGTAAAAACTGATGCTGAGCGACGTGCTAGAAATTTTGCGGTGAAATCAACTATTAGAACCATTTCTCGCAAAGTAGTTGAGTCTGTAGCGGCTGGCAACTCTGATGAGGCTCAAGCTCTTCTGGTCAAAGCTAGCAGAACTATTGACAAAGCAGCCGCCAAAGGCGTTGTTCATAAAAATTCAGCAGCTCGTAAGAAATCCCGTTTGACCCGTAAACTTAATGCCTTAGCTAAGTAATTAAGAGTAAAACCCCTGTCCATTGTAGAATGGACAGGGGTTTTTTAGTTATCTACACATACCAATAATAATTTCTTCTAGGACCATAGGATGCGCTTTTCCTGACTTTAAATGATAATCGGCAGTTGCGAGCGCCATGGTTGCTTGCCCTAGTACTTCTACCGTAAAATTTTTGCTTTGTTTGAGCATCTTTTCACCAATAAAAGGCATCAGACCTAGTTTTTCTGCTATATCACGACTACCATACCCTCGATTTGCCATCTCTTTCGCCTGCCATAATATACGCACTTGGCGAGCTAGTAACGTAATTAATTTCAACGGATGCTCACCGGCTTGCAATTGATCGCCAATCAGTTGTAGCGCCTTACTTACTTGCTTTTGGCTCACCGCATCAATCATCGCAAATACTGATATTTCTGGAATACTAGACATACTTTCTACTAAATCTTGCTGAGAAACCACGGGTTTGCCCATCGTAAAAAGTGCTATTTTTTCCAGTTCATTATCCAAAAAACCCAATGATATTTTCGACATCATACTTACAATTCCCAAGAAATATTCCATCGCATCACTTGCCATCTTGATATGTAGTTCCGCGAGTTTTCCAACCATCCAGCCACGCACATCTTTGACTTTCAGCTGCGCCGCTTCTACCGTCGCTCCATGCTTATCTACTAATTTAAATATTTTTCGTCGTTTATCAACTTTACCAGTCGTTGAAAAGACAATATGAGTATACTCTGGAATTGTCGAAACCATCTCTTGTAATCGTTCCTCTGTTTTATCGGCTGCATCCTGATCATTCCCTGTTTTGCGTTGGCTAAACAGCGTAGTTCCCCTGACTAAAATGACATTTTTGCCGCCCATAAAAGGCACCGTTTCTACTAAAGCCCTTAGTTCATTCACACTCGGGTCACGTTCTAACGTCACAAGATTCATATCCATTTCGTCAGGTGCTAACACGCCCTTAACGACTGCTTGTTCAATTTGTCTAATAAAATAGGTTTCCTCACCATATAATAAATAAATAGGAGCAATCTGTTTTTTTTTAATTTGTCCTAATGCCTCTACATAATTCATACGATCCTGCTCCCATCAATTCATCTACTTGATAAACGTCTCAACCGCTATTTTTTTACCATCTGTTTGGAAAACAATAGCGCCATGTTCATCTGTACGATATATTTTACTAGTTTTATTCATTAAACGACTAACAGCATCAACATGGGGATGACCAAACCGATTATTTTTCCCGACGGAGATCACAGCATACTCTGGCGCTACCGCTTGCAAAAAATCCACTGTAGAGGAAGTCCTTGCTCCATGATGCCCGACTTTCAGCACCGTACTGGCAATATTGTTACCACTCGCAACAATGGCCTCTTCTCCTGTTTTTTCTAAATCACCCGTAAATAAAAAACTATGCTGACCATAGCATACTTGCACCACACTCGATACTTCATTCTTTTGCCGTATATTGACTCCATTGACAGCATGTACAACCTTGATGATAACGCCATCCATTTCGATTCTTTGTCCTTCATACACAGGGATAAATACACTCCCATGTGGCGAGTGAACTAATTTCCGCACAGCCTGCGTATAATTCTCGCGAGCTAGCATACTATTTTTCACTGGTAGTTCTCTCGCAATAGCCGCTGCCCCGCCCGCATGATCTTGGTGCCCATGAGTTAAAAATAAATAGTCAATCGCCAGCACTCCATAATGCCGCAAATAAGGCACAACGACGCGATCGCCAATATCAAAATCCGTTGTATCCCCCATCACCCCGCCTGTATCAATCAAAATCGCTCGTCCATGCGGAGTAATCACCAAAGCAGCATCTCCTTGCCCGACATCAATGAAATGTACATACATTGGCCGTGGATATACATTATATAGAATGATACAAATGATTAGTACTAATAAACAAGCTTGGCTTTGGTAACGATATCTTTTCACTACTTCTCTTAATGATAACATATTTTTCGGTTTATACCCATAGATCCACGCTAACAAAACATAATATATTGTCCCCATTCCTATGCCAACTGACGGTATATAGACTTTAGCAGCAGGCATCGCAGCTAACCACGCCGTACATTGAATGATCACACTGATTAACAAGCTACATAGAACGAAAATAAGATTCCCAACTACTGCAAATACCATGCTACACATAGCGCCGCATAAACCTACAATAACAAGACCTTCAATCAATGGAACAATAATGACATTCGCCACTAATGAACTTAGAGAAAAGCTATTAAAATACCACGCAATGAATGGGAGTACTCCGAGTTGAGCCGAAATCGTAACGGCTGATAACTTAGCAAACCAAGAGGGCATGAAGCTCAGCATAGCTGCTGTCTTAGTATTCAGAAAAACTAAACCCGCAGTAGAAGCAAACGATAATTGAAAGCTCAAATCATAAAAAATCCCTGGCTGATGAATAAGCATCCCCAATGCGGATAATAAAAGCGCATTGGCAGCATCCTTTTCGCGTTCAAAACAAACCGCGACTAAAGCAATAAGCCCCATAATGAGCGAGCGCATGACGGGCGGCGTCAATCCACAAAAAATCGCATAAAAGGTCACGACCATCGCCGCTACGAAAGGCACCACAATCGCATGTAAAGTAAATCGCCTAGCCACAATTGTACCAAGAGTTGTAATAAACCCTACCACCAACGCAATATGAGACCCTGATACCGATAAAATATGCACGATACCCGTTGTCGCAAAATCAGCGACAATTTCTCGTGGAATTCCCCCGTACCCACCAAACAACATCCCTGCTAAAATACCGGCATGACTCTCAGGCATTACGTTTTTCATATGCTCAATTATTTTTTCACGTTCTAGTGCTAAAACATGCTTCCATGACATGTTCTTATTTTCTACAATCCTATGCATATCTTGGCTTTGAACCGACATACGCGCCCTGATATCTTGCCTACGAGCTGCCGCTACACTATCATACTGCGCTGGATTATTATAACCATGCAGCAATACAACCTGACCAGTTACTCTCACTTCATCATCTTGCCGAGCCGTCGGCACAGTACTAGGTTGCTGCATGGAAACAATTAATGCCCCAGTCATTGGTATCATAGATTTGTCTGCTTCTCGTCCCTTTTTAATGGAAATAACATAACGAACTTTGCTTTTCCCCTCTTCAAGCGTAGTCACTTTGGGCATTTCAATAACAGTACCTTCCACCATCATCGTTCGCCCAGCATAACGGCTAATATCCATCGGAGCAAGGGCATCATCATGAATGCAACGTATCATACCAATTAGAAAGAATAATATCCCCACAGACCAAATCACGGCTTTATTCCGATATATCTGCCAAACAATCATGATCATGAAAATAATACTGCTACTATATAGCACTGGTAATAGCCAATTACAATAACCAGCGCACCAAATACCAAAAGCAAAGGCTACTGTAATGAGTGCAATCATATCTATCATTGATCACTCCTCTATATCGTGACTTTATCTTTTACTTTCTCAAATTTGCTAGGACCAAATCCCGAAACCTTTTTTAATTCTTCAATATCATTAAAACCACCATTCGTTTGGCGATATTCCATAATACGCTCAGCTAGAGCCGGCCCTACACCTGGCAAGGTATCGAGTTGACTTTTATCCGCAGTATTAATGTTAATCTTACTACCCGACTTTATTTTACTAACACTACTTTTTATATCTCCTACGCCTTGTTCTTGGGGGCTACTTCTAGTTTCCACATGAATATGCATACCATCTTTCAATTTCTGCGCCATATTGATTTTTGCAACATCAGCATCTGGGGTAAGGCCACCAGCCATAACAACTGCATCAAATACACGAGCGGTAGATGGTAATTCAAAAACCCCAGGCTTATAGACTGCTCCACTGATATACACGATCATTTCATTTGATTTTTCTTCTATATTACTTGCTCCTTTTGCGCTCGCCTCACCAGATGATGCATTTTCAACCACTGAAGTTTTCTGCCAGAAACTATAAAAACTACCGGCAACAATCAAAAATGCTAATACCAAGATAAAAATGATTCGTTTCCGATTTTCCAGCACGTCGTCCCCCTTATTTCAACTTCTGTACTACTCTTTTCTAATTATAGTATTCCTTTTTTTACAAATAAAAAAACCAATCTTTTGTAAGATTGGTTTTTTCTTCTTATAAATTGTCGTTATTTTTTATTACCAATGAGCAATAGAGATAATAAGATGAGCTTTCTTTATATATTTTTTAGATTGTAATATTTCCCTATTATACTAATTAACGTTAACAGTCGGCGTTCTGTTTTGATATAAATTATTTAAAAGCGACAAATCCGTGCCGTCCCCGTAACAAATTCAGACTGAATTCATTATTATTTCAATTCTAATAACACGACCTCGGACTTTATCGGTAGAGATATTTTGATTATCGTTAATATTTCTTGTTTTTGTACTTCTGGATAATAGCTGGGGAATGCGTCAACTGGTACAATGGGATAAGAAATACGTTCATCTATCTTGTATTTTATCAGCATAATTTTAAATATCATGTTAATAATATAATCTAAATACTATTCTCCTCTAGAAACAGCTTGACTATAATGGTAAAATAGTAATAGCTGGTACCATACACTTTCAGATATGATCTAGGTGTTACAAAATTTTATATAATAAAGAGGTATTTATGAGTATTAAATCTTTAACTCCACTTGACGGACGCTACGAATCTGTTACAAAACCATTAGGTGATTTTTTTTCTGAATGGGCATTGATGAAATATCGTACCCACGTAGAAGTCGAATGGCTAATCACTATGGCAATGAACTCATCCTTTAATGAAGTAAGAACCTTTACAGCAGATGAAGTACAATTACTACGAAACATTGTGATTAATTTTGATGATGAAGCAGCGCAAAAAATCAAAAATATTGAAAAAATTACAAACCATGATGTCAAAGCTGTTGAGTATTTCTTGCGAGATACACTCAGTGCAACGTCTCTTGCTGATGTGATTGAATTTCTTCACTTCTCTTGCACTTCTGAGGATATCAATAATTTATCCTATGCCTTAATGCTAAAACATGGCATACATACAGTATGGTTACCTGCAGCAGAAAAATTAACGAATGATGTGGCAGCTAAAGCCGAAGAGCTAAAAGACGTGGCTATGCTTGCGCACACTCATGGACAATCCGCTTCTCCTACTACCATGGGAAAAGAACTTGCTGTATTTGTATATCGTTGGAACCGACAATTAAAGCAAATCCGCTCTCTTGAATATCTAGGAAAATTCAATGGCGCAGTTGGAAACTATAACGCTCACTATATTGCCTATCCCAAAGTAGATTGGCAAAACGTTTCTAAAACTTTTGTTGAAGGACTAGGTCTAGTTCATAATCCATTAACTACCCAAATCGAATCTCATGACTATGTAGCAGAAGCTTTCCATGCGATCAATCGTTTTAACAACATTGTATTAGACTTTGATCGTGATATGTGGCTATATATCTCGCTAGGTTATTTCAAACAAAAAACCATCAGTGGCGAAGTTGGCTCCTCCACGATGCCACATAAAGTCAATCCAATTGATTTTGAAAACTCCGAAGCCAATATGGGCCTTAGCAATGCATTACTTGATCATTTAGCCAATAAACTTCCAATATCGCGTTTACAAAGAGATCTTAGCGATTCCTCCGCACAACGCAATATCGGATCGGCGATTGGTTATTCTCATATCGCACTTTCTTATGCTACAAAAGGCTTTGCTAAAACATTGATCAACAACCACGCAGTGGAAAGTCACTTAACTGGCGCTTGGGAAGTGTTATCAGAAGCCGTACAAACTGTAATGCGTAAAAATGGGCATACCAATGCGTATGATAAATTAAAAGAAATTACTCGCGGCAAAGCCATCACCGAAGTTGAAATTAGACAATTCATTACAACAATTGAATTGCCTGCAGCAGATAAAGCTCGCTTATTAGAATTAACACCTGAAAAATATATTGGTCTTGCTGTAGATTTATTGAAACATATAAAATAACGTAGTATAAATACGACAGACCATTATTGAAACGAGGCTACCATATAGTCTCGTTTCAATAATCTATTCTGCACAAAGTTAAAAGTACATGCCACCTGTAATGGGCGGCATGTACTTTTATTATTTCCTACTATTTTTTTAACTGTTATCGTCAATTATCGCACTACAATATTCACTAACTTTTGTGGTACACAAATGACTTTGTCCACTTGTTTGCCTTCAATCAATGCTTGTACTTTGTCTTGCACAAGAGCCTATTCTTCTAAATCTTTCGCAGTCAAGCCCACAGCTACTACAATTTTCTCACGGACTTTGCCATTAATCTGTAAAACAATTTCTACTTCTTCTAATTTGATTGCCAAAGGATCAAACACTGGCCAAGCTTGTTTATGTACGCTGCCTTCTTTCATTGTATGGCTCCATAATTCTTCACTAATATGAGGAGCAAAAGGTGCCAATAAGCGCAATAACTTGGACACGACTTCCCGCATCAAACCTTGATGCAGCGATGTGCTCGAATCTTTTAAAGCATACATTGCATTTACTAATTCCATAATCGAACTGATGGCCGTATTAAAATTATGACGTTCGCCAATATCTTCGCTTACTTTTTTAATGCTCGCATGCAAGGCACGTCTTAGGTCACGTTCTACCTTCGAAAGGTCATTGACATCATACGAAGCGTCTTCTGTAGCCATTGAAGATGCATAAAGATCAACAATACGCCATAAACGTCCTAAAAAGCGATACGCACCTTCTACGCCTTGATCATTCCACTCCAAATCACGTTCTGGTGGTGCAGCAAACAACATAAATAATCTTGCCGTATCTGCGCCATATTTGCTAATAATTTCTTCTGGTGATACTACGTTGCCCTTCGATTTTGACATTTTCGAGCCATCTTTAATAACCATACCTTGCGTCAATAAATTTTTGAAAGGCTCATTCACATCGACTAGACCTGCATCTTTCAATACCTTCATGAAAAATCTTGAATATAACAGATGCAAAATAGCATGTTCAATTCCGCCAATATATTGATCGACTGGTGCCCAATAATTTGCTTTTTCGGTATCAAAAGGAGCCTGATCATTTTTCGGATCGGTATAACGCATGTAATACCAAGAGGAACAAATAAACGTATCCATCGTATCCGTTTCGCGTTTTGCTGCCCCGCCACATTTTGGACATGTACAATTGACAAATTCTTCAACTTTTGCCAATGGGGAAACCGATCCTGCTGTAAAATCAACATTTTCCGGTAATAAAACAGGTAATTGCTCTTTAGGAACAGGAAGATTTCCACACTGCGGACAATTAATCATCGGAATCGGTGCACCCCAATACCGTTGACGAGAAACCAGCCAGTCACGAAGTCGGTAATTAATGCGACGTTTGCCTATTGCTTGCTCTTCAAGCCACTTGGCAATTGCTACTTTTCCTTCTTCATTGTCCATACCAGTAAATTGACCAGAATCAACCATGATACCAGAGCCATCATAAGCCGCTTTCATGCTCTCAATTGTCAACTCTTCGCCTGCAGGTCTAACGACTAATTTCTTAGGCAATTTATATTTATCAGCAAACAGCCAGTCTCTTTCATCATGTGCAGGAACCCCCATGACGGCGCCTGTTCCATATTCAACTAGCACATAATTGGCTACCCAAATCGGCACTTGTTCACCAGTAAACGGATGCACAGCATAAGAACCAGTAAAGATCCCTTCTTTTTCAAATTCACTCGACGTACGATTGAGTTCGCTCATATTACGGACTTTTTCAACAAATTCACGTACCGCAGCAGCATTTTCTTTCCCTGCGATTAGTTTTTCTACTAACGGATGCTCAGCAGCTAGCACCACATAGCTTACACCAAATACCGTATCATGCCGAGTTGTATATACCGCAATCTTTTCCTTTATCTCTGGTACGGCAAAACTAAACTCAGCCCCTTCACTGCGACCAATCCAATTTTCTTGCATCGTTTTAACACGTTCTGGCCAACCTTCTAATTCACTAAGATCACTTAGCAAGCGATCTGCATATTCTGTAATCTTAAAAAACCACTGTTCTAGTTCTTTTTTCACAACAACGGAGTCGCAGCGCCAGCAACAACCATCAATAACCTGTTCATTTGCCAGCACAGTATTACAATCATTACACCAGTTCACTGCTGCCTTTTTCTTATAGGCAAGTCCACGTTCAACGAATAATAGGAAAAGCCATTGTGTCCAGCGATAATAATCAGAATGACAGGTAGCGACTTCACGATCCCAATCATACGAAAGACCCAACTCTTGCTGTTGGCGACGCATATTGGCAATATTCTCCCATGTCCACTTTGCAGGATGCACACCATGTTTGATGGCTGCATTCTCAGCAGGCATACCAAATGAATCCCATCCCATAGGATGAAGAACATTATAGCCCTGCATCGTTTTAAATCTAGCAATTACATCACCAATCGAGTAATTGCGAACATGTCCCATATGTAAATTACCAGAAGGATAAGGGAACATTTCAAGCACATAATACTCTGGTTTTTGAGGATCTACCTCAGTTTTAAAAGCACTATTTTCCGCCCAGAATTTTTGCCATTTCTTTTCAATTTCTTGTGCAATATATTTTTCATTCATAACAAAGCCCTCCTATTTATCAAAAAATATTAAAAAACGTCCCTGGCTAATTAGCCAGGGACGAGTTATACCCGCGATACCACCCTGATTGATGGCAACTACCATCCTCTCAATGATTTTTAACGCCAATCACGCGGCAGCTATTCTCTCTGATATAGCTACTCCTCCACAGCAAGTTCAACTTTGTCTAGGTTTGGCTTGCATCACCCGCCAACTTTCTGCACCACAACGATAAATCTACTACTCTGTATCTTAGGATTTCACATCATATTATATCCCACCTAATATAGGAAGTCAACTTACCGGATTGCCTATTGCACTCCCCTTGTCCTAAAGACCAAGCCTGAATCTACCTCCTGAATTGGGTTCTATCTTAAAAAATATAGCATACAATGTTGCTAGGAGGTGTCACATGTATAAGTTGATTATTGGCAATATCAGAATTACAGTCTCAGATGATACGATTGGTCGTGATCAAGCAGCGGCTGCTGCCAGGCAGGCTATTTCAATAGCGCAGAGCCAAGGAAAATCTCTATCTCATATTGCCGTCAGTATTGGCGAAGAAGGTCTTGAGGTCAAGCAAACAGAAAAAGCAGGTCACAGAGCATCCCGAAAAACCATCAAGCACAGTATGCTAGATGGTATGCATTACGCCATACAAGAAAAGCTCTACCCGTCAGGTAATTTTAGCAACAAAGATGTTTGGTTCGACAGCGATACAGGCCAGGAATGGCATGGCAGCGAGGTCGATACCACTCGGGATGAGTTGGTTGAAAAATTTGAGGAATGGATGAAAACGCTATGAGTAATAGCCGGTCTCAAATGGATGAGGCCGGCTTTTCTTTTAATAATATCCATGTTCTTTAAATTATAGCTTTCAAAATTAAATCAGATAGGGAATGGAATTGTTATGAATAATATTGGGATAAAGCTACTCATCCATTATTGAAAGTTCAGTTAAGATTCCATAATTTCTGTGATTTTAGTGATTACCATGAATTCTTACTAACGCCTTGTAGTGTATAATCAAATTTAAAGTATTTCTAATACATTTATACATTCTTTATTCAAAACCAAAATAGAATTAATATTCCAATCTTCAAACATCTCAGATATATATATAGTATCTTTTGTTATTTTTTCATCCCATTCATATTTTTGATTTCTTATTCTATCATCAAACTCTCTTAATATCCAATCAACTTGTTCAACAAACTCCTGAGTTACAAACATAGCATCGTAGTGAAGTCCCAATTTTTCAAAGTCAATATAAAAATGTTTTTCAAAACTCTTTGGAACTTGAAAATTATTATGTGATCCTCTTAAAGAGTCTTAAAGAAAACTTAGCAAATCGATCGAATGCAAAACGAACCGCAGGCGATTAAAACCTGCGGTTCGTTTTGCTGAACTTATAATAACCTATATCGTATTCAAAGTGCTACAAAATTAGGGATGCACTTGCATCTCCGTTTATCTTTATAACCGATGTATCTGATGATTATATAATTCAAATAATCCTTCACCCACACTAAAGAAAATATTTTTATCCAAACCACCAGGAGCGCCACCTTTAAGATTAACAGTCATTCCTTGTATCATTGGGTTTAAAGAATCAACTTTCATTTCTGGATATTTATTTCTTGCGTATGAAATTAAATCTTGCCTCGTAAAAGGAACTTGATTTTGGTTCGTCAGAAATTGGCCTGCTTCACGCAAAACAATCCAAAGTGGTTCTTCATAATGCGACATACTTGCTCCTCCCCAAATAGTTATTTATGTTGTTAAAGAATACTACACAAATTTAGTAACTAGTGTAAAGTTAACCCCAATCCCGCATCTTCATAACTGTTTCATACAAGAATTGAACATCCTCTTCAAATTCAATCTCCATTTCTCCACCTGCATTATTATGAGAAAACTTATATTCATATTCCGCGCGAAAATCGTTAATTTTTTCTCTAAATTCACTAAGTACTACATTTCGCTTATGTAAATCATCAAAGTGTAATTTTTCTTCTTTTATTAAATTCAACAAGGCCATAAGTGCATATGCATTTTCTCTAATCTAAATCATAGAACCACTCCTATTTATTGGAATTTCCATATAATTCTTTAATCTCTTTTAGAAATTTACTTGAGACTTCTATTGTTTCATTGTATTTTCCATCATCTAAGTAAAAACGAAAAGTGATTTTTTCAGCTTTTAATACTGCTTGTATCATATCATTACTTAAGGCGAAAGAACGATTAGCAGTTAGAATGGAGCCTGTTTTTTCTGAACGTGCTTTATCTACGGCATCACCTTCATACAATATCCCATCTATCTTCACATTAAATTTAGAATCAATAAATTCTAAATGACTAGGTGTCATTATTTCAAATTTGACGGTTTTAACGTTCTGGGAAGTTAAGTAAAAAATAAGAGTCTGGTCTTTTAGCCCTAAAAAACCTACAGATTTAGTATCTTTTATATAATAGTAAGAACTACCATCAAAATCATCTTTTACTTGCTTAATTTTTGCTTCTGCATTTACAAAACCGAAACAAAAAACAACAAAAACTAGAAGTATCCATTTTTTCTTCATTTAAAAACTACCGCCTCCTATTTATTTGATATCCCTGAAAATTATCGAGCATTCCCTTTCGTCCCATTCTATCCACTTTTTCACTAAGCGTCAATATGAAGAGTTTTCTTTATGTCTCATCTTTTATAAATCTAACTATACCCGTTTCAAGGTCCATGAAGCCTACTTTATAGCCAGCATTCAACCAAGCTAAAGCTTGCGAATGAGTATAATCATTTCCCCACCAAGGACGGTATTTTCGAGCTGATTGAGGGAGGGTTCTACCGTTAATTTTCTCAATATCTTCAAACGTTAATTCCAGAACATTATTAATCGCTTGCATTAAGTAATTGTACAACTTGCTGTATCTGCCCTCTGTGTTTCTCATTTTTGTTTTACCATGAGATGTTACCACTTGTGATGAATATTCATCAATAAAACGTTCAAAATGTTCCTTTTTTATTCGCCAAATATCATTAATTTTAATACCAACAAGTTTCTTTTTTTCTAATAATTCAAATACCATACTAACATCAATCTGTAAAATATCTGCAATATCTTCTGGTTTAAAAAAAGTCAAAATTCCACCTCCTTGTACAAATTTTATTTTCACAATCACTTTTTGTCAATAGTGAAAAGGGACAAAATAATACCCAAATTCCCTATTTACAAACTATCATATTAACTATTTGGAGTTATAACAAAACCGCAGATACTTTAAACCTGCGGTTTTACTGGATTTGCAGTAACTCCCTTTAATAGATACGCAAAAATGGCACAGCTCAGAGATCGATACCACTAGAGATGAGTTAGTAACTAAATTTGAAGAATGGATGAAAATTATACGAACAATAACCGGCCTCAAATGAATGAGGCCGGTTATTGTTCATATAATTTATATTCCCTATCTTAATTTTGCAATTTAGAAACTTCTTCTACCGATAAACCCGTTATTTCTGCAACATCATCAATAGAGAGACCTTTCGCTAACATCTTATGGGCAACATCAATACGTCCCTGCTGCATACCTTCCGCTCGTGCTCCATTAATACGCGAGACTTCATCCCAAATTGCCTTTTCTCGCAGTTCAGATAAACGCACTGTATTAGGATCACTACTTAACAAATTTAAGACCTTAGTTGCCTTCGCTATAACAGAATCCTTTGTCTCCAACATATCTAGCACCTCCTCGTTGGGATTTCCTAAAAATATCAGCCATCTATGCAATATGTCTTCCATATTAGGTATTTCTTGAAAGAACTTAGGTAATTCTATGAAGTGTATTTCTAGTACATCGGTCAATATATGTCCATTATTATCTTCTCGCAAATGATATACATTATGATATTGATTGGTCTTTAAATATGGGAAATCTAATATATTTATCGTAATTGTTTTCTTTAGTTCTGCATAGTCATGACCTTTTTCTAATTGCCCCGAAAATAGTCGGCTCCAATAGAACAATGTTCTTTTTTCCATGTTGTATTGATTAGCTAATTGCACTTCGATATTTACAATAGTACCGTTGCTAGTTTCAGCACGCACATCAACAATTCCAGTTTTATCTTCCAAGCGGTCTTTATCCAGACGTGCACCACTTATCACTGTCAGATCTTTAATTAACTTATTGGGTGGCAACTGTAAAATAGCATTAAGCAAGGCAATGAGCAAATCTTTATTTTCTACAGTACCAAATATTTTTTGAAATACAAAATCGTTGATCGGACTTAATCTTTTTGGCATTGTATTAACCTCTATTACTTTTATTACCATTATAACATACCATGTTCGAAGAAACAAAGGGATACATGCCACGACAATGTGATTGGTGGCTGTTATCCAATTGATTCTTCATATTCTCATTTTAAAATTTCATCTAATTTTTTATCAAGTTTGTCTCGCCCATAGCATATCCTGTACTAATGATATTGATACAGAAGGTAGTTGCCGCTGAGTAAAAAAACAACCCACTGTTCGCATTATAAAACTCAATAAGCCAACCGCCCAAGCAATTGAAAATTATTATGTGATCCTCTTAAAGAGTTTTAAAGAGCTTTAAAGAAAACTTAGCAAATCGATCTAACGTAAAACGAACCGCAGGCGATTAAACCTGCGGTTTTACTGAACTCACAGCTACTTGCTTTTACAGACAGGAATGGCATGGCTCCGAGGTCGACACTACTAGGGATGATTTGGTTGCTAAATTTGAGGCGTGGATGAAAACGATATGAGCAGTAATAGGCCTCAGACGAGTGAGGCCTATTTTTCTTTTAATGATACCGACTCTCTTAAAAATTTAACGCAAAAAATTTCATTGGATTATTTCGCCAACAAAATACCATTGAAAAAGAATTACTGTTTATCAATAATTTTCAATAGTTCATTAGCAATATTCGAGCTTTCAAGTCTCATTACACTTTCCTCTGCACTCCCATAACTTAAAAAATTGATACTTCCATACCATACGATTTTCTGATCAACAACTGTAAACTTTTGATGTATATTTGATTTAAATACAATCTCAATACCTACATTTTTCAATATATCAAAAGTAGCCTGTAATTTTAGAGCATCTGCCTCCTTAAAATCGCTAGTTGGCCTTGTCATTATTGTAACTTTCACATGTTTACCTACTATTGATTCTAAATATTGAAGCATCTGTACAACTCTTCTTTTTGTAACAAACGGACTGACAATAAAAACTTCTGTTGTGGCACTCACAATATCGTTACCATAAACCTCGATGAAGCTATTCTTGTCAAAAATGATATCGATATGTTCTGCGATAGCATTCTCACCTTTTGCCTTATAACCAATTGCGGCATAGCCATTAAGCCTCTTGTTATACATTTTTTCTAGCATTCTTACATGTGTATCAACATAATCATAGATTTGCACTTCATGCTTATTTTCATATAACCGATGAAGCCGTCCTGCATATTGCTGTAGTGTTCCTTTCCAAGAAATAGGCATTGCTAAAAACATAGTATCAAGACGTGGTTCATCGAACCCCTCACCAATATATTTACCTGTTGCAACAAGGGTCAACTGTTTATTCATGGGAGTGCTTGATATTTTATTTAATATCTCTCTTTTTTCTTTTACTCCCATACCGCCAATCACCGCAATGACATCCGGAATTTTTTCACGTAATCTTTTCGTAAGCAATTCTACATGAGCTATTCTTTCCGTTAAAATAATTGAATTTCTACCCCGCTCATAGTTTTTTATCACGTCATCGGTAATAAGCTGATTACGCACTTCATTAGAAGCAATTTCAGCATAAATAGCTTGAATTGACCACTCTTTTTCATCTTTATTTGCTGGTACTCGAAGACTTGTAAATCTCGGTAATACATAATGATCAAAAGGCCGCTTTTCTGCTTGTTTTTTAGCATCATCTCTATAGCGAACAGGCCCACAATGCATGAATATAATTGGATGATGTCCATCCTTCCTGGTAGGCGTGGCAGTTAATCCATATACATATTTTGCATTTACATTTTTGAGAATCTGTTCAAAACTAAACGCTGAAATATGATGACACTCATCAACAATTACCATTCCATAATTTTTGATGCAGTCCTTGATTTCACCCCTGCTATATAATGATTGCATGACTGCAATATCAATGATACCACTTAACTGGTCTTTTCCCGCGACAATTTGACCAATCAGACTTTGACTCTTTTTTCTACCGCGTTTTTTTTCGAGTAGTGGCAACTCTTCCTCGATATTTAAAAACTCAGTTAGTTTGTCCTGCCACTGAGTTAGCAATTGTTGTCTGTGGACTAACACTAGAGTATTTACCTTTCTCTCGCCAATTAGATACGCTGCCAAAACAGTCTTCCCAAAGGCTGTCGTTGCCGCAAGCACACCATCTTCATATTTCAGCAATTGATTTGCTGCCACTTGCTGTTCTTCTCTTAGTTGTCCATTAAATTGGACATCAATTGTTCTTCCATAATTCCTCTTATCCATCCATTTGAGATCAATAGCTGATTCATTACATATTTTTTCGATATCTGCCGCACTACCTCTTGGCAAACACAAATACTCTTCTGTTTCATCAGCACATGATATAATTCTCGGCTTATTAAAAGTCGGCATACGCATGGTCTGTGCTTTATAAAATTCCGGATTCCGAAAAGCAGCTATTCTCTTTAAACAATTTAGCGCCCTGTGTGAAAAATTTTTCTTTAAAAGATACAGCATATTGGCTTTAATAATTGTAACTTCTTTGGGAAAATCAGCTTTTCCTAGTTTGACTACAGCTTGCTTTGCTTCCCAAGGCTTATCCCCTTCTTCATTATCTTTTTTCAATGGACCTAATTCATTTCCCGGACATAAACTCACAATCAAAGTTTCTATATCCTCTTCAGATAATCTTTTTATGTCAGCCAGGTAACCCCACTGATCGGCATAAGGTGTAAAAAATTCATCAATAAAAACGCTATTACCGCATTGCCTCGCCCCAAGTTGCAATGGTAATGCAATCAAATTACCAAAACCACCCTTTGGCATCGTATCCTGATTCGGGAACAGTCGATCATACGATTTAAACGTAATTTCATGTCTCTTGTTCATCGAATAAGTCAGCATCGCTGTTCCAAATTTTCTTGCCAACGTTGCAGATATTTGCTGTTCAAAGAAGAACCAAGCATGACCACCAGTCCCAGAACGTGAACGTTCTATGGCAATCGGAATATTAAATTCCTTACACGAACTTCTCAGAATCGTAATATCTTGTTCCCAGCCCTCATCATCAAAGTCAATTGCTAAAAAGTGACACGTCTCATTAGGGTACATTGGATATATGCCGATAACAACGTTACCTCGTAGATGCTCTTCAATTACCCTTTCGTCCAAAACACCATAAGACTTCTGAGAACAGTCAGCACATTTTACTCTAGGTTTGGCACATACCTTAGTTTTCCATTCATTTAAGCAGACAGGCATATAACCTGACTTACCCGCTTTATTTTGCCATCGCTTCGCATATACATCATCTCTGCTTTTAAAGAGGGACATAAACAATTGAATTTTTTCTTTAACCTTACTATTATTCTGAGTGCCAGTAGTTCGTACATGTTTGGGGCTTTCAATAGGAATAACGTTCTTTTCTTCAGCAATACCAAGCTGATTCATTAATATTTTATTTTGGTTCTTAAGATCATTATTTTCAATTAACAGTGCTTGATATTTAGCAAGTAACTCGTCATGATCCATACTTAACTCCTTCAATTAACAATCTCCGAAGTCTATATCCTTCATACCTATAATTCTTTTAAATACTCAATTGCCTCATGAACTGTTGTAAAAGTGTATTTTCCTTCAAACAGCCATGCATTCCGTTCATCCTTGTCCTCAATTGTTGGTATGCCTTCTACAGCTAACTGCTCTAATGTCCACTTTCCATTGCTTATTGCCGTTTGATAATATTCTGCAATCTTAAACGTCGATTCTTCATCCCCCTTCTTGTAAAGAGGCAAATGTAACTTTACTTTCTCTAATATGCGTTTTTTATCTTCTGGAGTGGCAATAGCAGGTGCACACTTCTCATAATGCAACAACAACCAGTATTCAAGACAGGCAGTAGTCATTAACAATCTTACTTTAATATGGGTTTTTCTTAGTTTTCTAAGTTTATTGATCATCTTATAATTTGCTTTCCATTGATTTGCTTTATCAATTTCTGTATCAAAGAAAAACCATATCTCATCGGTAGCATCCGTATTATTTCTATATCTAGGATTATTATTAAAAGCATTAACGGCTACACTAAATAGCCCTGCGGCATGATAAGGTTTTATAATTGCTACATTCTCAAATATTTTTTTAAGAAACTTTGTATAAACTTGTTCACTTTCCCCCTCCCAAAACACATAGATGAGAGGTTTTATCTTTCTTGCCATCAACTATACCTCCTCAATATGAGGAACCGCACCATACTTACCAAGCAGATATCCTTTATGAATATTTTCGTCTTTTCGCGGAGAAAACTCTTTCATAGAATATAGCTCTGATGCCCCAGTTTTTCTATCTTTATCAACAAAATTAATTTGGTCTCTACGTAATAACTCAAGAGACATTAATTCCGTACTATGGGTCGTAAACACCAGTTGCGCTTGCTTTTGATTGTTTTCCTTGTTCTGATATCTATTAATTATATACTCCATTAACAGTGGATGTATTTCTCTTTCCAGTTCATCAACAACAAATACTCCACCATTCCTTAGCGTTCTTTCAATGGCTGGCGCCAATGCCATCAATCTTCTCGTGCCGTCGGATTCATCACCAAACGATAACGGATATGTAGTATCTTCGCCCTTCTTCGATTGTCCTACATGAAAGGATGTTGCCTTGATTTCACTGACTCGCAGCTTACCTTCCGCATCATTAGGGGCACTTTCTAATGCCTCTTTTAATTTTGCCAATGCTGTAACGATATCATTTCTTGTATCCTCATCCATTTCATCTGGAATATCGGTTAGCTGAGTAATATCTATATTATTAATCTCAAACTTTATGTCTTGTATACCCAAATCAGCAAACTTTGCCGTTGATACGATCGCATGTAGCATATCTGGGTCTTCACCATATTCGCCTAAATATCGTCCAATATCCATATAATCCCTAGAAAAGATAACACTTTGTCTAAACCACTTCATAGCCGCAATGCATGGTTGATAATTCATCGTACAAGAAACTGCGAAAAAAAGCTGATTCGGAGCCACTGCCTCTTTTATCATCTCTTTCTTTTTTTTCTCATTATCCATAGGGAATATAAATTCTTGTTCACTCCTGGTAAATACCATAGCTTTTTGTCCTTTAGGATAGTGATATAAATATTCCGTTACAAGTTTGGATTTCATTGCCGAAAATCCATAGGTATACTTTATGCCATCTTGTACATAGTTAAATTCAAATACCGTCGGTTCACTTCTTGAATAATCATTTAATTCAAAAGGCTGCACTGGCACTAGAGCTTTTTCGTGTTGTGTTCGTTGTGCACTTTTAATAAACTGCACTCCAAACCACAATGCTCGAATGATATTACTTTTTCCTCCGCCATTTTTCCCATATATAGCAATGGTAGGTAAAACGTTTTTCTTACCAAGCGGAATTAAACATTCATTATATTCTTTCAAAGATGCAGCTTCCATATTAAGAATAGCTTCATCACGAAAGGATCTGTAGTTTTTAACCTTAAAAGATAATAGCACAGAAAACGCTCCTTTCTTTATATATTTATTATATTATGCCCATTTTATAATAAATGCAACACATTTTCGAGATATTTTCACTTTTAGTTCATCGATTTCATTTATTATGATGATAGTATATTAAATGATTTATCCAATATTTCTCATTCCACTTTTTGTAAGCAAATTATTGATTTTAACTTTTAATCAAGTTTATCTAAGCCATTGCATATCCTGTACTAAAGAACTAAAAAAACTTAACAAATCGATGAATGGAAAACGAACCACAGGCCCTTAAACCTGTGGTTTTACTGGTTTTATAGCTACTTGCTTTTATAGACACGTCAGGAATGGCATGGATCAGAGGTCGATACCACTCGAGATGAGTTGGTTGAAAAATTTGAGGAATGGATGAAAACGATATGAAAGTATACTGCTTTATTTAATTCTTTCTCCCTGCAACAGCGTTGGCTTCATCAGAGTACAAACTGGCAGTATATCCTGAACAGTAACATCCGCTCCCGCAGCGGCAAAAGGTCTGGCATAGGATACGCATCATGTATAGCTTTACGCAATTTCTTTGTAGTATATCCTTCTCCGCCAACAATCATAATTTTTGGGGAAACATTGCGAATTTTTCTGGTGAAGCAGCGATCGACCTTGTAAAACAGGCGCAACCGCATTGAATATTGAATCATAGTATCCTTCTGTAACATTTATAAAAGGGGCTATCGCGTCAGACAGCCCCCTTTTATTTATAAAAAACACCTTATTCCGCAGCTGCACCACTGAAAACAGATGAAACGACGCCGTCTTTCATACCAAACATAATACCACCATAAATCGTGCCTGCAATGATTTTTGCGAAAGCTTTGCTGTCATTAGGATTGATCTCATTTTCATAAGCATCCTGAGCCTCTTTATTTGTGCTGCCAATTCCAATACCCCGCTTAGTTTTAAACTCACAAGGACTTTTAATCGACACGCGCTCAACAACTTGTTGTCCTTCTTTTCTTATCATACAGAGTTCTATACCCTTAGTTGGATAATACCAATACTGATGCTCCTCCCACCCAACAGCAGGCCAGACTTTCGCTACGGATTTTTCCTCAGGTTCGCCTAAACCATTCAAAACGTCACGATCAGACATGCCAATTGATAAAAAACCTATTGTTTCATTTCTCAGAAGTTCAAAACCAATGTGTAAATAATCTTTCTTGGCTACCAACACCTGAGAATCAGAAGTCTGGCTGCTCGCTGACGCCTGAACCACAGGCGTGCCACCAAACTTTTCTCCCCCACTGTAGCCGCTGCTAGTCAGCACCCCAACGAAAATTCCTGCCATTAGTCCACAAAGTAATTTTTTGTCCATAACTGATTCCCCCTTTCATTTTTTTCACTGTAATTCTGCAAAATCACTGGAACTATTCAAAAGTGTAAATGAAGGAACATTATAACTTCTACTTGCCAGGCCTTGGCATGAAATGTGCGTTTCTTTAGTGAAAGCGGCGTCCGCCCATAAAACTCTCTGTATGGTTTCTGTCAAAATTTGATACTGTAACCAATCCAGTTGCGCCAGGTCCTGCGCCTTGCGTATTCATAGCATGAATGAACTGCCCATTCCCTATAAAAATTCCCACATGTTCAGGATCTGGGTCTTTCCATGAGAAAAAGACTAAATCTCCCGGTTGTAAATCCTTGAAACTAATTGATTCCTGACGATGATACTGTACATCGGCGGTACGTTCAATATTTACCCCCAGCTGACCAAGGACATAATAGGTAAGACCAGAGCAATCAAACCCAGTTCCTGGAGATGATCCGCCCCATACATACGGCTTGCCCTTTAACTGCAGGGCAAGCGCCACTATCTTGGGACCGAGCTGACTGCTAATGTTACCAGTCATTCCCTGTTGCAGTACTGTCTGGCCCGCTGAAGATACGACGCCTTTTCCACCAGGACACCAAGAAGCCTTACCGTCCTTAATCGTTATGCGAGAAAAAAGGACCCACCTATTATTTTTGCCTGGCGGGCAAGGAGGGTTGTAATTGTTTACATCAAAATACCCTGGACCTTCGGCATCCCAGTAAGCAAATTTATTGTCTATGACCGGACGATAAGCAGCGTCTCTAGTGCCATCAAATGTAGTTTTGCCAGCATGACCCCATATATAGAAATAATCATCTTTGCTGTTTGAATGATTAAAATGAAACGTCTTGGTACTATTAGGCTCTACATTCCACCAACCTGCAACCTGCCAGGCATTCTCTTGATCAATAAATGTCTCAATCGCAAAATACAATTTCTCAGAATTTGTATTTTTCACAACAAAATCAAACGCCAATGCCTGCGGCATGGTAGCAACCGACACCATCATCCACAGGAAAAAAGCTACTAACATTTTGCTCATAATACCATTAATTATTTTCATCATTTAACACTACTCCATCCATTACCATAATACTTACCATTAGGCATTATTTTGGTTCCATCCAGTTTAGTAAATGTTTACTGTCAAGCTATTCTTTGGTAACTTTGACCTCGCAGTTAATTGTCTTAGCTGCCATATTAGCAAGTTTCCATCCCTGCCGCAGACAAAAAGTAATTGTTTCCTGACCAGCAATGTCTGGTTTTGCTTGAAGAATATATGCCGTACACATTTTAGCGCCAGGAACGTCCAGAGGGTCTGTCGTAGGATCAGTGGAACGATTGATAACTTCAATCAGCCGTAAATCCTTATTGAGTAATACCCATTCATACCCGGTACCGCTAGCCGCAGATAATTGAACCTTGAAAAACTCCCCCGCTTTAATAGCAACAGGCAATACTTCGCTAACCGCACCGCTGGCATCGGCTTTAATCGTCATTGCTATTATCGGTTCCTGGCTGGTCGTGTCTTCCGCCGCTGCCGCTACTGCTACCATACTCCAAATGTAAAATGACATGATCAACACAATCTTGAGGGTTTTTCCATTTATATTTTTCATCATATATATCGCTCCTTTTATATCTGATAGAAACTCACAAGAAGAGAGGCTGCTTGGCGTTCTCTTTGCTTCCTCTACGCAAATTACTTGTATCTTCGGCCATTTGGCATTATTATTTCGCCGTTCAGCCGCGCACTTTTCAGATTCGCTTTGATCAGATTCGCGCCAGACAAGTAAAAATAATACACTTTTATGAAGCCATAATAATCTGTCTGCCATCCAGTTCATGTATTGTAATTTGATCAAATCCTGCAATCTGCAGCCAATTCGTATACTGCTTTAGCGTCCAAGTCCCTCCTGTCTGGGTGTTTGCTAGCATGTTCACAGCAAAGAGCTCTGCCCTTTGACTGATTCCTCTAACAAAATCTAAAATGGCTATACGTCCGCCGCTTCGCACCGAATCACGAACTCTCTTAAACAACAGAATATTTTCTTCTTCCCCGTAAATATGAGTAATATTGCCCAAAAAAACAAGGTCAAATTGTCCCGCAAAAACTTCTGCTGTAAAATCCCCAGGCACAAATTTAATTCTTTCTACTGGCAGTAGCGTCGGCTGCATCAGAGTACAAACTGGCAATATATCCTGAACAGTAACATCCGCTCCTGCAGCGGCAAAAGGCCTGGCATAATTTAATGGCCCTCCCCCTAAATCAAGAACTGCAGCCCCCTGAGGCAATCCCTCTAAAGTAATAGTCACTAGTTGATCGGCAATTTCTTTTGCAGTTTGCTTCATAGCGCTCATAAACCCCTTTGTATCCAGTTGATCATGCTTACGCTGTGGCGGTTGTCCCGTCTTTAAAATTTCAGGCAGATGAGTCCATGCTGCAATCACATTAAAGGTATGAATCAGCGAGTAACCAATATAGTTCTCACTTTCTTCATTATAAAATAATTCCTTTGCTGCTGGGGTTATCATTAGCATTTCATTTTCCGGTTTTACATACTCTAACGTTATAAGAGCTTCTATTATCGTCCATAGAGCGCGGTAATCCATATCTAGATCACTGACCAACTCATTCAAAGTCATCGGTTTTTCCCGAAGAGCATCAAAGATTCCCGTCTTTAATGCTGCGCCTGCCACCAGTAATTCTTGGGGAGCCATAGGATTTTTTAAATTTGGCATACACTTTTCCTCCCTAATTTTGTTCCACAATTAGTTGAATTATCTTTAATCTTGTATAAATCTATTTAATAAACTTAATCTATCTAGCGTTTTATTATAATTCACTATTATTGTTGAATTATCCTTTTGTATGGAAAGTTTTTTCATACTCTTTCATGTAAGTCTTATCCAAACAAAAAAAACAAACCGCAGGTCATTAAGCCTGCGGTTTTACTGTATTTACAGTTACTTGCTCTTATAGACAGGCCAGGAATGGCACGGTTCAGAGGTTGACACTGCTCGGGATGAATTAGTTGCTAAATTTGAAGAATGGATGAAAACCATTTAAACAACCATCGGCCTCAAAAATGAGGCTGATTTTCTTTTTATTGCCAGGCTATACTTCTCTAAAAAAATCCTTATCATTTTGCAATTAAAATGACAAAAACTCTTGGGTAAGCTTCTCTTGCGGTTCTTCTAGTAACAGATTCGTTGCATTACCTTCAATGACGGTCCCCTCTGACATAAATATCGTCTCAGCGGCAATTCGTTTGGCTTGCATCAGATTGTGCGTTACAATAACGATTGTTAATTGTGAGCTTAATTCTTTTAACAATTCTTCGATACATTGTGTAGATTTGATATCAAGACTGGAACAAGGCTCGTCTAGCAGAAGTACCTTAGGAGATATTGCTAAAATACGCCCAATCGATAGCCGCTGTAATTGACCACCGGATAACTCCTCGGCAGGAGAATTCAGTTTATCCTTCACCTCATTCCATAATCCTACCCTCTTGAGAGTTGTTGTAACCACAGCATCTTGCTCCGCCTTATCTCTTACTCCATAGTATCTTGGCCCAAATAAAATATTCTCCCTAATACTTAACGGCAGTGCGATTGGTTTTTGCAAAACCATGCCAACTTTCCGCCGTATTTCTGCCGGGTCTTTATACTTATAGACCTCCTGACCTCCCAGCATAATACTCCCATTAACTCGGAAATCGTGACGCAACTCAGCTGTCCGGTTGATAGATTTTAATAGTGTTGTTTTGCCACAGCCGGAAGGACCAATAAGGGCAGTAATATTATTTTGATGAAAATTAGCTGTAATATCGCGAAGAACTTGCTTTTTACCATAATAAGCAGCAAATTCTTTTATTTCAAGCATTAGACACCACTCTCTTTCCGTACCGCTTACGTAAATATAGACTGAGCAGATTGATTATTAGTAAAAGCATCACTAGTACTAACGCTGTACCATACGCTCGTTCTAGTGAAATATGTTGACTAAATAAAATGTACAGGTGAAATGGCAGCGCCATTACAGGATTTAACAGACTGGCCGACCCCCGCGACATAACGACAGCAGCGGTAACCATAATAGGCGCAGTTGCCCCAGCCGCATATCCCATAGCCAATAATATTGAACTTAGTAAATGCGGACTGGCTACAGGCAAGATAATCCTTTGCAGCACATAACGGCGTGAAACGCCAAGTGATTCGCCCAAGATCCGATAATCATCACTAACGGCCTGTAGTGCATCGCGCATCAAGACTACCAATGTCGGAAAAATCATAATAGCCAAAGTAAGCCCACCTGCCAGCAAAGATATACCAAATCCCAAAGTAACAACGAATAACGCATACCCAAATAAGCCTATTAGTATCGAAGGAATACCAATCATGGCTTGTATAACAACATTCATCAAGGAAGCAAGTGTTGATGCCTTGCCATATTCGGTAAGATAGATGGCTGTCAAAAGCGCCGGTATAGCAGCTATCATAATCGAAATGACAATCAAACTAGCCGTACCTACAATTGCAGGAAAAATTCCTCCTTCGGTTCCTAAAAATAACCCTTTAGGGCTAGAAGTCAAAAAATCCCAAGAAAGAATCCCTCCTCTAACAATAAGTACACTCAGAATAAAAATTAAAACACTAATAACCACTAAGCCGGAACCCCATAAACAGATGCGCCCCATTAGCTTCTCCCCCTGCCGTTAAAAAAGTACATAGCAAAATTAATGGAAGATACAAATATAAGCAAAACTAAACCTCCTGCAAACAAGGCTTGATATTGGCGACTACCAACAGCGGCTGTACCGATCTCGAGTGCTATAAGCGCCGAAAGTGGTTCACCTTTGCTAAACCAGGAGAGTGGTAATGTAAGTGTGTTCCCTGCAAGCATGAGCACGGCCATAGTTTCACCGGCCGCCCGACCAAAAGCAAGCATAACAGCAGTGATTATATTGCGCCTTGCAAGCGGGAATAATATCCTCGCAGTTAAATACATTTTAGAGACACCCAGCACATACCCTGATTCTCGGTATTCTGCTGGAATCGATTTAAAGGCGGCATAGGTTCCTGACACAATATAAGGAACAACCATAATTGATAACACGAATGAAGCACAAAACAATGATTCGCCACTTGGTACACGGAACACTAGTTCATACCAAGGTACTATCACACTGGCTCCAAGAAATCCGTACACTACTGAAGGAATTCCCGTAAGAATGTTCAGTATAGTACGAATAACGGCAGATAGCCAACTGGGTGCAAATTCAGCAAGAAATATGCCGCAGCACATTCCTAATGGCGCAGCAATAAGCATAGCCCCTAATGATGACCATAGCGTACTGACAAGCATAGTGAGAAAACCGAATTGGGGAAATTCATCCAGTGGCCGCCACTCCTGATTAAACAGCAGAGACATTATTCCTACATCTCGCCATATAGGCAAGCTCTCAGCTGCAATGAATGCATATAAAGACAATAGCATCAGCACTGAGCCGACAGAACATCCAAGACTGCACCACTTAAGTATCAAATCTTTTCTATCACTCAACATAAAACTCTCCATCAAACAACATCCTATTTGCCTATCTATCAGCATAAAAAAACGAGATTGTTGCACTACGTTCGCAATGAAGACCTGGTCATCTTCCAAGTTGTCATTACAAGCGCAGCGCGACTATCTCGTCATATTATTTCTACTTATTTTGGGCAGGTATAAATCCCATATCTTCTAACGTTTTAAGCCCGCTCTCGGATATTAGATAATTGATAAGCTGCTGCTCTCGCTCATCAGCCTGAGCCTTGGCGATAAGAATTAATGGTCGCGATATCGTATATTTTCCGTTTACAATATTCTCGTTCGTAGGCTCTATACCATCAACAGACAGTACAGCCATTTTTCCCTTATTCTGAGTCACTAGGCCTGTGGAAACATAACCAATAGTATCCACGTTCTCTTGAACCTTACCTGCTAATGCCCCCATAGACGGGAATTGAATAGCCTCTTTAGAAATCGGCGTTCCCTTCATTACTACTTCATTAAAAGCCTGACTAGCTCCGCCTCCTAGGTCACGAATTGCCACAACAATGGGACGATCGGGTAAGCTGTCGTCAAGCTGCTTCCAGGTTTTTATCTCACCGGCAAAAATACGTTTCACTTCATCCTTAGTTAGATTCGGCTTCACCTTTGCAATCGGATTTTGCGAGTGAACCGCAATCGTCAATGCGTCAAACCCTATCGTATAGAACTTATGATTAGGAAGTTTTTGCTTTTCAGCATCTGTCACTACACGCGACACTAAACCAATATCAACAGTCCCGTTTGTAGCTGACTTTACACCAAAGCCAGAACCGCCAGTAGCCACAAAAATGGCAATTGGTTCATCAGAAAAACTATCCTTTACCTTTTTCCAAGTTTTATATTTCTCAGTAAAATCATCAGCAGCTTTAGCAATTACTGGTGCCAACGTACTGGAACCGCCAATTTTAATCGAGAAATCCTTCGCAGCCTGTGGCTGATTCGTCGCGGAACTGCCACACCCTGCAGCAAAAGCGATGAAAGTTAATAATAAAAAGTAGCTCAGAAGTTTCTTCATTGTATCCTCCCTATTTGATATATCTTCCGTACAATATTCATATAAATTATTACCAGTGGTAAGATTACCACGATTAATCTCAAATTGCAATATCTTTTCACTCTGACAATACAAATGGCAGCAATACAAGCATCGCTGCACATATTTGCAAAACTAAACTTAACGCTGACAACGGAATGGATCTTGTATGTAACTTCAAATTTTTAATATATGTGTTTTCTATAACGCCTTAATATCCTTTATCAACATTTCAACGCTTTCTTTCTTCGTAGCCCAACTGGTACAAAATCTTACAGCGCTGTGTCCAGTAT